>DASZZN010000034.1 GCA_035544955.1 Candidatus Dormiibacterota bacterium | reverse complement strand
TGCGGAGAGCCGATGCTATAAATCGCAGGTAACAGCCGCGGGTCCTCATCCGCATGAACCACGCGCGAACTTTGCATCGCGCATCCGAGGGAGGAAAAATGCCAGCGAAGAAGAAATCCTCGACTAGGAAGAAGTCGACCGCGAAGAAATCGACGGCCAAGCGCGCCGGCGGCAAGAAGTCGACCGCCAAGCGCACGACGGCGAAGAAGAGCACCGCGAAGCGGTCGACCGCCAAGAAGACCACCGCGAAGAAGAGCACCGCCAGGCGAAGCGCGCCCGCCAAGCGGAAGAGCGCCCCCGCCAAGGCGACCGCGCCGAAAGCCGCCTCGAAGCCGGCGGTCCGCGCGGCGGCCCCAGCAGCCCCGGCCGCGGCCAAGCCATCGAGCTCATTCACCGGCGGGCGTCCGGTGGCGCGGCCGGCTGAGCCGCCGATGCCTTCGTTCGGTGGATTTGGCAGCGAGCCCGGCATGGGCAGCGAGTCCGAGCCCGGCGCGCCCGGCGGCCCGGAGCGGATCAAGATTGGCGAGCGTCCCCCGGAGCAGACCTGGCCCGGAGGCGGCAACCGCTAAGTCGGCAGATCACAGGGCCCCTGCCCCGTTGGGCAGGGGCTTTTTTGTTGCGGCAGGGGTTACAGCTACGTCCGCATGCGCAGAGGGAATGGGCCGAATCGCCACGCGGCGCGTAAGGGCAAGCGCGTTAGGTGTAGTAGAGGGATTTTCCATGACAGCAGTGCGGCGCCTGGCAGCGGGTGGTCTGGCAAGCCTGCTGGCGCTCGCCCTGACCCTCCCGGCCTACGCGGCCACCAAGCCATCCAAGCCAACGCGTCCGGCTACGCCCGCCCCGGCCAGGCCGACCGCCGTCCTTCCGCCCCAGATCTTCCAGCTCACCCCCGTCAAGGTCAACCCGACCGTGCTGCCGAACATCATGATCCTCGGCCAGCACCTGACCCCAGGGACCACCGTGCAGGTGGGCGGCCGGCCGGCGACCACCGTTCAGGTTCCCGACGCGAATCACCTGCTCATGAAGCTGCCCGAGAACCTGTCGCAGGGCACCTACTCGGTCGCGGTGACAAACGAAGCGGGTACCACGTTGGCGAGTGACGAGCTCGTGATCGACGATCCCTCGCAGCGCCCGAGCACGATGATGATGCTCGTCGGCGGCGGCTTGCTCCTCCTCCTGCTACTCGTCATGCGGCTCGCCCGGACACCGGGCCTCGCGTAAGGCCCGGTGACCCTCCCCCAAAGCGGGAGGGAGATCAGCGGCTCGAGATCAAGAGTTGCAGATCGGGCTCCGCCACCTGATCGAGTTCCGCCTCCGGTCCCGATCCCGCCTGCGGCACCGCGCGCAGCGCGGCCAGCGCGCCACGCATCTGCCCCAGGTTGCGCTTGGCTTCGGTAAAGGCGTTCTGGATCATGGTGCTGCCCCGCGCGATATTGTTCTCGAGCAGGCGGTCGAGCGACGCGACGTTGTCGTCGATTTGCTGCAAGTAGCCTTCGAGGTTCTCGAGGTCGATCGACTTCGCGTATTGCAGGTGCAGGCGGAAGAGCGCCAACACGTATGGAATCGTCATGCTGTAAGGCATCAGGATCACGCCTTCGCGATACGCCTCGAGATGCGCGCGGCGGCACGCATTGAAGACCGGGTCGGGAACGGCGGCAAGCGCGAAGCCAAGCGTCGCCGCGGGGTCGATGTATTGCTTGACCTCCCGGACCTTCAGGCGAAGAACCCGCTCGATTTCCTGGACGATCGTTGCCTCTTTCCCCGGTTCCTGCAAGCCATCGTTGAGCCGGTCCAGCAACTCGGGAGACGGCCATTTGCTGTCGATCGGTAGCCGCTTGCCGTTCGCGAGGATGAGCGCGTACTCGACGACCTTGCCGTTGACGCGGAAGTTCATGTCGATCATCTCGGCTGGGAACTGCCGGAACGCATCCTGAAGGATGTTCTCGCCGGCGGCACCGCGGGTGCGGCTGCCCAGCAGAACGGTCTCGATCCGGCGGGCCGAGGCCTGGACGTCTTCCTCCATGCGGCGGCGCTCCTCCGCATCGACCTTCAAACGCTCCATCGCGAGGCGCGCCTCAGACAGGTCTTTGCCGATCGCGTCTCGCACCCCGGCCGAGCTCTCGAGGACCTTGGACTCGACGCCCTGAACCGCCGTCTGCACCATGCCGAGCGACTGGGTCAGCGCACTCTGCTGATTGCTCACCGCTTCGACATTCGACCTGAGCGCTCCCAGGTCCGTCAGCGCCGCGAGCACCGCATCCGATGGACCGGTCGCGGCCGGCCGCCGGATCAGCAGGGCGACCAGGCAGAGCAGGGTGGCCACCAGCAGGACCACGAGGACCAGTTCGAGGACGTTCACTTGGACTCCTTCAGGACGTGAAAAAGACGAACGGTCGTGTCAATGGTGGTTGGGTGCACGCTTAAAGTCAAGCAGGCGGTTTTGACAGCTGTCTGTCGGAGCGCCCCCACCAGGGGGAGGGTTATCTATCGACCGGGTACCCGCGCTCGATCCAGGCGGCCGTGCCGCCGTCGACGATGCTGACCGAGGCGTACCCGAGTTGCTGCAGGTAGCCGGCGGCCGCCAGGCTCCGCTGCCCGCTGTGGCAGATGGCCAGGACCGGCCGATCGCGGGGCACCTCGCTGACGCGTTGCTCCAGCTCCCCCAGCGGGATCAGCTGAGCGCCGGGGACGTGGCCCTGCTGGTACTCCCATGGCTCTCGGACATCGAGGAGAAAGGGCGCCGGCTCGGCCGCAAGTCGCCGCCGCAACTGGGTGACGTCGATGCCGGGGACAGGAGCCATGGAGAAAATCTTAGTCGCAGGAGCGCAAGCTTCACCGGCCACCCGGCGTCGTTTTCACAGCGTGAGCAAGGGCCAGCAATACCTGCAGTTCTTCGGCTCGGACGCGCTCAAGCGGCTGCACGGCTGCGCGATCGCCGAAGCCGATCGGGGTGCCGACAGCCCCTGCGCCGGACTGGCTGAGCCGCTCCGCCGGCCGCAGATCGGGTTCGGAAACCCCCACGCGCCGATCGTCTTCCTCAGCCCCAGCCCGCTGGATGCCGCCAGCGCCAGCAACGAGGCCTTCAGCGAGTGGCTCGATCACGAAGCCGGGCTCGAACACCACATGACGTCGGACACGCCCCAGCCCTACTACCAGTACGTGCGGGCGGTGCTGCTCGGCGCGCGCCGCCGGCTCGGGCAGAAACCGGAGAAGCACGACGGGATGGACCTCGCCTTCCACACCTGGGCGGTTCGTTGCCCGACGGCAAACCCCGACCTGGTGACCGACGACGCCACCAACCAGTGCGTCGATCGCCACCTGCACAGCCTGCTGGAGAGCATCAACCCGCAGCTCGTCGTCGCCATGGGCGGCCCGGTCGCTCGCCACCTCTGGTGGCGGACGATGCAAACCTGGGACGGATGGAGTCGGATGACCACACTGCATGGCCGTGTGCTCGATGTACAGCTGGGCAATCGAACCGTGCCGGCCATCTTGAGCGTGCACCCCTTCCAGCGCGGCGTCGAGCTGCATCCGGAAGTCATCGGGCGCGTCATCGGCGACCGCTTACGGCCGGAGCAATTCGCTCCGCAGGAGTTGAAGGCCGCATGACCACGCAGACGCCCACCGATCCGCGCTTCATCGAGAAGGACGACGACAGCCATCTCCGCGAGCGCATGCAGAAGGCCGAGCAGGCCGTTCCACTTCGGCCGGGTGCGCTCTGCCCGCATTGCGGGGGCCACGCTTTCAAGCGTGCCGAGCTCAAAGCGGGGACCCCGTGCCCCGCCTGCGGCAAGCAACCGCGCGTCGCCGCCTAGAGATCGTTGCGGCCCTTTTAGTATTGACCGGTGGAAACCGGGCTCCGAGGACGCCGGGCGCTGGTGACCGCCGCCAGCCGGGGGCTCGGGTTTGCCTCGGCCCGGGCGCTGGCTGCGGAGGGTTGTCGCGTTGCCATCTCCTCGAGCGATGCGCAGCGCATCGAGGCCGCCGCGAGCGCGCTGCGCGACCAGGGTTACGACGTCGTGGCGCAGGTCGCGGATGTCCGGCAGGCTGACCAGTGCCGCGACCTCGTCGCCTGGGCGACCGCAGCGCTCGGCGGCCTCGAGGTGCTCGTCAACAACACGCGGGGGCCCATCCTCGGCAGCGTCGCGGAACTCGACGACCAGGCCTGGGCCGACGCCGTCAACCTGGTGTTGATGAGCGCCGTTCGCCTTACGCGCGCCTCCCTCCCGACGCTACGGCGCGGCGGTGGGGCGATCGTCAACCTCACGTCGATCGCGGCGCATCAGCCGGTCGACAATCTCGTGCTCTCCAACGCGCTGCGACCGGCGGTGGTCGCGATGGGAAAGACGCTCGCGAAAGAGGCTGCGCCCGAGGTGCGGGTGAATTCGATTCTTACCGGCCGCTTCGAAACCGATCGCATCAGGGAAGAAAACCGTCACCAGGCGCTCAAGCTCGGCGTCGATCTCAGCGATTTCACGGCGGCGAGCATCGGCAACATTCCCCTTGGCCGGCACGGACGACCCGAGGAGCTGGCCGCCGCGGTCGTCTTCCTGGCCGGCGACGCCGCCAGCTTCATCACCGGAACCACGCTCGCCGTCGATGGCGGGGAGTATCGCGGGCTCTTCTAACCCATCCACGACGATCCCCCGCCAGCGGACAGGGAAACTACTTCTCGGGCCAGCGACCAGGGAACGGATCGACGGTGGGTTTGGACTTCCAGTCCTCGCGAACCGGTGCGAAGACGTCCACCACCGAGACGCCGTCGGCGCCCGCTTTGGCCGAGTGGGGAACCTGGCTGGCGATCGTGTACGTCTCCCCCACCCGCAACTCGCGTGCCTGGCCGTCGACCACCATGGTCACCGAGCCACGGAGGACGAACCCGACTTGCTCGTTCTCGTGCCGGTGCTCCGGAACCAGCATGTTCGCATCGATGTCGACGAAACCGATGCTGAGCCGGTCGCCATTCACCGTTCGCGCGAGCACCCCGTCCCAGATACGCGTCGGCTTCAGTTTTGCGACGGTCTGAAAAACGCTCACGGTCATCCTCCTTTCTTACGGCCCCCGCCCTGATCCTCATTGCGCGCTGCCATTTTCGTGCCTACGTCGCTGATCTTCTTGCGCAGGTCCGCGGGCGCCAGGACCTCGACCGCATCGCCCCATCCCAAGATCCACGGGGTGATCTCGACGGTGCCCGTCACGGTGACCGCCATGTTCACCGAGCCCTTCGGCCCATCGCTGAGCGCCTGCGATGGGTGCCAGATGGATTCCTTCACCCGTGCCGCCGCCGGCGGATAGAAGCGCAAGCGCACCTCGACGGGCTCGCCGGAGTGGAAGATTCCCCAAGCGCCCGCCAGGTAATTGTTGACATCGAACTCCGCCGGGATCTGATAGGTCTCGGGCATTTGCTCGGCCCGGGTGATGCGTTCCAGCTTGAAGGTTCGCATCTCCTTCAGCCCGCGATCGCGCGCCACCACGTAGCTGCTGTGACCGATCAGGGAGGGCTCGAGGAAATAGGGCTCGATGACGCGCGGCTTGACTTCGTGATTCGCCGTCGGGTACCAGATGCGGACTGCCCTGTGCCCCGCCCAACTGAGCGCGACCGTCTGGAGAACCCGCGAGTAGATGGGATTCGACGGACGATCGGCCATCTGACGAACCGTGGCGTGAACGTACTCCGCGACGGGGGCCGGCAGCACGGCCGCCAGCTTGGTGAACGCGTCGGCCACGTCGGGATCAGCCTGGTCGCGATGTCGGTGCATCAAGCGAACACCCATCAGCAACGCCATCGCCTCGCGCAGGGTGAACTTCACGGGAGCCACGAAGTAGTTCGGGTCGATCGCGAACCGCCCGTTGTCCTCATAGACGGGCACGTTCATCGCTTCGAGCGCCTTGATGTCGCGATAGGTGGTCCGCGGATTGACGCCGGTACGGCGCGCGATCTCGCCTGTCGCCAAACCGTGGGGATTGCCCTGGAGCAGGGTCTGGATCTTCAGGATCCGTGCCCCACGATCCCCCTTCTCGAACGAGCCCACTTCGCCGTCCAGTCTAGGCGCAGTTATCGCCACGCCGGTTGCTTCGGAACAAATTCAGCCCAACCTTTATAATGGGCACGCTTTCGCGCCCGCTTATGCCATCGCGCCAGGCACAATTCGCGTGGTTACGGGGGATTTGTGGCCCTTCGCCTGCTCCATTTCGCTGACCTGCATCTCGACCGGTCCTTCGCGAGTGAGCGCCTCTACGGCGTCGGGGCACAACGACGCCGTGAGGATCTTCGCGCCGCCCTCCAACGGATCATCGAACGGGCTAAACAGGCCCAGGCCGACCTGATCACCTGCGGGGGCGATCTCTTCGAGCACGATCACGTGACCCGCGAAACGGCAAGCTTCATCGTGCAAACTCTGGGCGATGCCCGGTTGCCGGTCCTGATCGCGCCCGGCCATGCAGATCCGGCATTGCCGAGCTCACCCTACCGGTACCTGCGCTGGCCCGAGAATGTCACGGTCGCGGCACATGAGGATCTGCGACCCTACCGCTATGGGGATGTCAACATCTGGACGGCCGGCTTCATGCGCCCCGACGTGGCAGAGGCGGCTTTGCGTGATTTCCCGCGGCGCGAGGCCGGCACACATCTGCTGCTGCTTCACGCGTCAGACATGAGCCAGGTGCCAGAAGGTGTGACGCCCTATAAACCCATCCTGCCCGCCCAGGTCGAGGAGGCCGGCTTTCGTCACGCCCTCCTTGGCCATTATCACGACGGCAGAACCACTGAATCGATCACTTATCCCGGCAGCCCGGAGCCCCTCGGCTGGAGCGAATCCGGCCGTCACTGCACCGGGCTGCTGACGGTCGACGATAACGGCGACCTGCAGGTGTTGCTGGAAGATATCAACCTACGGCAGTTCGCCCAGGAGACGATTGACGTCACCGGGATGACCCGCCTCGAGCAGGTCCGCGACGCGGTGATGACGATGCGGGAGGAGAGGCGGCTCGATGGCGGCATCATTCGAGCCACGCTGGTCGGTGAACGCGACCACGCGCTGACCCTGGATCCGCAGGCACTGGCAACGGAGTGCAGCGACGGCTTCGCCTATCTCGAGTTCCGTGACCACTCCCGGATGTCGCACGACCTCGAGGCCGCCGCTCAGGAGTTCACCAGCCGGGGCGAGATGGTGCGCAAGCTGGTCGACCACAAACAGGGGTCTCGCCAGGAGGAACAGGCGGTGGGCCGCGCCTTGCAGCTCGCACTCGACGCCTTCGACGAATGACGCCATGAGTCCACCGTGCAGTTAACCCGGATCGAAATCGAGGGCTTCGGCAGCCTTCAGGGGATGGACCTGCGCTTCGGCCCCACGATGAACGTCGTCGTCGGGCCGAATGAGGCAGGAAAGTCCACCCTGCAGGAGGCGATCGTGACCGGCCTCTACGGGCTGCAGTCGGGCGATCGTGCGCGCTCTGCGCTGGTGGAGCGCGCCGACCGGTGGCGCCCCTGGCAAGGTGGCAACTTCGGGCTGGCGCTAGAGGTGGTGCTGGAGGACGGGACCCAGCTGCGCATCGAGCGCGATCTCGACGCTGAGACGGTTCGCGTCTTCGACATCAGCACGGGCGCGGAGCTGGGCGACCGCTTCGAGCGGGATGCCTCCGGCGGATTGCAGGTCGGACGCCAGCTGCTCGGCGTCAGCCGCGATATCTACACCAACACGGCGTGCATCTCGCGCAGCGAGGTGCTGCGCCTGGAAGACGCCGGCACGATCAAGGAGGCGATCGTCGCCCTGGCGGACTCGGCGCATCCCGACCGGACGGCGCAGAAAGTGCTCGATCGCCTCCGCCAGGAGCGGACCCATCGAATCGGCAAGCCGCGCGGGCGCACCGGCCCGCTGCATGATCTCGAGGCTCGCCTAACGGAGCTGGAGCGACAGCTTGCCGCCGCCCGCCAGGCACGTGCCGCCGTCGACGAGCTGGCGCAGAAGCGGGAGACCGTCTCGGCACTGACCGAGGCCGAGCTGGGGATCGTCCAAACGCTCGAGGCGGCCCTGCTCGCGTCACGCCTGCAGGATGCGCGTCACCGGTTGGAGCGGGTCGACATGCTCGAGCACGCGCTCGCCGAGGAACGGGCCCGCCAGGAGGAGCACACCCGTTTCGCGATGTTCCCCCTCGACCGCCAGGCGGAGGTGCAGGAACTGCGGAGCCACCTGCGCGCATCGAGGGAGACGCAGGCGGACTTCGAAGGTCGGGCGGCGGAGACGAGTGCGCACGTGCGCGAGCTCGAAGCGGAGCGCCAGAAGCTCGATTCCGAGGCCCAGGGCCACGAAACGCGAGCCCGCGGCATCGACGAAGCGGCGCTCGGGCACGAGCCCGCCGTCCGGGAGCTACTTTCCACACTCAACGTCGCCGATACCCAGGCGCCCGAGGTCCACCTCCGGGCCCAAACCGCGGCGGAGGAGGCTCGGCGGATCGCAGAGCGGCACCCAGGCCTGATCGGGAACAACCTCGACTGGCCCGCCCGTCAGATGGAATTCCAGCGCGTCTTCTCCGAATGGCACGAACGCCACAACGTGGCGCTCGAGGCACGGCGCCGGGCGGGCGCCGAGCTGCCGCCGCGCCTGGAGCAGCTCAAACACGACATCGCCCGCTACAAAGAAGTCCCCGACGTCATCAAGAACGGTCAGCAGGCCGAGGAGTCGATGCGACGCGAGGAAGCGATGGCGGAACGTGCCCGAAGCCGGCAGCGAACCTTCCTGGGGGCGATGCTGGGTGGGCTGCTGCTCACCGCGATGGCCATTTTGGTTGCCTTCCTCGCATTGCAAGGGGGCATGCCTCTTCCTCTCAGCGGGGCGGCCTTCTTCCTCCTTGGCATGGGTGTCCTGTCCACTGGCATCGGCATCTGGGTGCGCGGCGCCGCCGTTCGCGAGGTCGATCGCCGGCTCCGCGCCAAGGACGAGGCGCGGGTCAAGCGTCGTGAGATCCTCCAGCCTTGGGGCGTCCGCAGCTCGGCGGAACTGCAGCAGGCCCTGGTCGAGCACCTGCAGAAGGTCCGCTACGACGCCACACGTCTCGAGCTCGACCGCCAGGCCACCGAGTTGGAGGAACGCGCGCAAGCGGCGGGGCGCAGCCTACGCGAGCTGGTCGGATCGTGGGGACTTCCGCAGCCCGCGCCGACCGAGGAGGCCGTTGACGAGGTCGCCCGCGAGGTCGAGTCACTGTCCCAGGACACGCTCGCCTGGAACGCCGCCAGCGAGCGAGCGCAGGACGCATCCCGCGCCGAATCCGAGATGGATCAGCGTCGGGAGTCCCTGCGCCAGCGGCTGCACAGCCTGCTCGACCAGTTGGGGTTCGACCGACGCGAGGCGCTCGGTGCCGCCCGCGATTTCATGGCGAGTTGCGAGGCCGCACGCGCGGCGCAACAGGTCCGCACCAGGATCGAGCAACTCGACGCCCAGCTGGAGCAACTTCGGGCGCCGGGCCAGCGCTCGGTCGCCGAGCGCGCCAAGGCCGACGATTATGCTCGTCAGCTCGCCGCCATCTATGCGCCGGCCGGCATCGCCGAGACCGACATGGAGCGTGCGGCCCAGGCCTGGGACGCCGGGGTCAGCCACGCGGAGGCCTACCGCGCGTCGAGCGCGAGGCTCGCCGAGCTGGAGGGCCGACGGGGCACCGCGTCCAGCGACGAAGGGGCATCGCTCCGCCAGCTGGTCGATGACCTGGCTCGCCAGATTGACGAGGTCAGCCGGGGCGTGGACTCGGCTGCGGTGGCGGAGTTCGCCGCGCTGCCGCTGGCCGAGCTCGAACGGCAGCGCGACCAGCACCGCAGCAGCAAGGAGCGAGCCCAGGAAGAACGGGCACGGGCAGAGGAGCTCTTGAACGACCGGCTCACCCAGATCGGCGACGTCGCCTCGCTCGAAGAGGAGATCGCGACCGCCCGCGAGCAGCTCCAGGAACTCGAAGCCGAGGCCCACGCCTACGACCTCGCCATCGAAACGCTGGAAGCGGCGGCGAAGTCGGTCCGCAGGGCCGTCATCCCGAGACTCAAGTCGCAACTCCAGGGCCAGCTCTCCCCGATCACGAATGGGCGCTACCGTGATGTGCGCATCGGCGACGACCTCGCGCTGCAGGTACGAACCCAAGATCAGCGCACCTATAAAGATGTCGACAACCTCAGTCTCGGCACCCGTTCGCTGATCTACCTGCTCGAACGGCTGGCGCTGGCGCGGATCATCGGTGGCAACGCAGAGCCCCCTCCCCTCCTCCTCGACGAGGCGCTGGTGCATGCCGATCGCCGCCGCCTGAGCGCCGCGATGAACGAATTGGGCCGGCTCGACCACCAGGTCATCCTCTTCTCCAAGGACGAGGCGCTCGCCGAACGCGCTGAGAAGGGCGACGACTGGACCATCATCCGGCTCCCCGGCCCGGCCCTCGTCGCGGCGTCCGCCGAGGGGGCGCCGGCCAATGGGTCAGCCAACCCGGACCAGGTCGAAGAAGAAGTCACGACTTAACTGGGCGGGGGCGTCGTCCAGCGGCGGCCGCGCTGCGACAGACAGCTGTCAAAACGGGGGGTTAGGCTCCCGTCATGGGCAATGTCATTCCGTGGTCACAGATCCATCCGAGCATTACAAGTGAGGAGCCCTTTGTCGCGGTCGTCATCATCGATCCCCAGCGCCAGATTTGCGTTAGCGAGATGGTTGCGTTCGAGCCAGATTCGCTCACCAGCGCGGACGTCGCGGCCGCGGAGCTGATCGCGGCCGCCCAGGCGGCAGCGACGAAAGTCGCCAGCGGCTACCGGATACGCCGCAAGCAAGCTGCCCCCTCCGCGACCCTGACCCGCAAACGGGGCCGGGTAAATCCAGGCGCTCTCACGCTGCCTCTCCCGCTCGAGGGGGAAAGCGAAAATCTGGGTGGCCTGCGAGTGCTGAAAGGCGGGAAAGGCTAGACGCGCAGCCGCTCTTCGAGACCGGCCTTCACCTGGGGCCACTCACTCTCGATCACTGAGAAGACCACCGTGTCGCGATAGCTGCCGTCCAGACGGATGCGCTGGTTGCGAAGCGTTCCTTCGTAGCGGGCCCCCAGCTTCTTGATGGCCGCCTGAGAGCGCAGATTCTTGATGTCCGTCTTGAGCGCGACCCGGACGGCGCGCCAGTCGTCGAAGGCGTGGCGCATCAACAGGTACTTCGCCTCGGGGTTGACGACGCCGCCCCACACGTCCGGCGTGTACCAGGTCCAGCCGATCTCGACACTGCGATCGGCGTCCTGCACGTCCAGGTAGCGGGTGCTGCCGATGACCCGGTTATCCTCGAGGCGGACGACAACAAAGGGAAACTCGCGGCCCTGCGACTCGGCCTCCATCGCCTTCTCGAGCCAGCGATCCATTTGTTCGACGGTCACCGGCCGGGCCGGCATCCAGCTCCAGATCGCATCATCGCGTCCGGCCTCGAGGAGGGCTCGCGCGTGCCAAGGACGCATCGGCTCGAGCCGGATATGCACCCCGGTCAGCGTGAGCGGTCCCAGCGGCGCCAAGTGTCTTAGAAGGGCTGCGTGACCATGAGGAAGACGACGACGACCAGCAGCAACCAGGCGACGAGCTGGATCGTCATCGCCGCCCCGGCAAGGGAGCTCGATCCCTCCGCCTTCGCGCCGCGCGCGCGCCGCAAGTTGGGAGCCAGGAAGGCGCCGTCGAGCCCGGCCGCGGCCACATAAAGAAGGAAGCCGAGGAGGAGCCAGCCGGTGAAGAGCTTGAAATGCCCAACCCACAGCAGCAGGCCGGTGATGAGCACCAGCGCCGATCCCGTGTAGACGAGAGCCAGTTGCACCCGCCAGCCGAATTGGTAGAGCGCGTGCTGCGCGACGTCGGCGGCCCGGGCCGCCATTGGACGCAATAACGCGTGCGTGCTCACGCCGCCCAGCAGGAAGATCGCGCCGAGCACGTGAAGCGTTTTCAGCACCGGCACGTGAGCAGCATACGTTACGGCTCGGACGGTCGCCGTTGTACAGTTGCTCCGTGCCAGACGAGCCTCGCGGGCAGGCCGAGGTCCTCATCCCGCACGGATGGCTCACTCCCAACCTCAGCCTCGACGCGGTGCGCTCGCTGCAGCGAGGCGATACAACGTCCGATTTGGAGAAGGGCGACCTTCGCCTCGCAGGCGTCGAGGTGCTGGTCGCGCGTAACTGGGTGAAGGAAGAATTCTGGCCGCGCATCCAGGATGCGGTGCACAAAGGCTACGCCGCCGAGAAGACCTACACCTTCATGCGTGCGCATGCGGATCGCCGGCGAAGCCGGCGGCCCAAGAAGTCGACCTAGCTCTAGCTCGCTTCGCGCCGCGCGGCCACCGGAATCCGGATCGGGCGCAGACTCTCAGCATCGGGGTCGGCAAAGGCGCACACTCGGTTGCGGCCCAATGCCTTCGCTTGATAGACGGCGCGGTCGGCTGCCCCAAGCAAGTCCGATGCCGTCCGACCGTGGCCGGGGAAGAGCGCGACGCCGACGCTGACACTGGCCGCCAGGTTTGAGCCATCCGCGATCTGGAGCTCGATCGACTCGACCCCTCGGCGGATCCGCTCAGCCACGGTCATGGCTTCAGCCAGGGCGGTCTCCGGCATCAGGATGGCGAACTCGTCGCCGCCGAAACGGGCGGGCACATCGTACTCGCGCAGTGCGGCCCGAATGGCGTCTGCCACTCGCCGGATCATCTGGTCCCCCACCAGGTGCCCATGCCGATTGTTGATGTCGCGGAGTAGGTCGAAGTCAGCCAGGACGACGCTGAGGGGGCGGCCGAAGCGTCGGGCGCGCTCGACCTCCGCCTGGGCCAGCTGGCTCCAGTGCTTCATGTTGGCCAACGCGGTCTTCGGATCCGTGCGCGCCTCCTCTCTCAGGCTGGGAACCAGCAGCGACCGGTAGATCAAGAAGAGCGGGCCGAGGCAGAGGGGCGCCAGCCATGGATTCGTGAGCCACAGCAGCGAACCGAGTGCGCCGACCGACATCAACGCCAAGTCGGTGCCGAGGTTCTCCCAATCCAGGGTGCCGGCCCTAGAGATTGGAATACCGCGCGCCCACGTGATGACCAGGGCGGTGAGCAGGTGGTTGAACCCAACAAAAGCCAGGCCGGCCACCACCGCGAACAAGACAGCACGTCCGTTGCCATGACCCGGTTGGCGTAGGCCGAAGATGGCGCCGGCCGCCATCGAGCAGAGGAGAAAGTTCGCCACATTGAATGCCTGGATGTACCAGCGGGTGCGGACGCGCAGCCACTCCACAGCATGAGCCGCGAGGATGATCACGACCACGTAACCGGGGTGCAAAAGGGTCGCCGCCGCAAAGAAAAAGACGGTCGTCGTGTAATACGACTGGTGGTTCGGACTCTTGACCTTGAACTGCTGGGCAATCGTGGCACACAGCAGGAGCAGCAGCGCAATGGGTGCCAGCGCGAGCCGTGGCGGGGCCAGCAGGACTCCGGCGGTACCGGCGACCAGCGCCGCGAGCAGCACGCCGACCACATACAATCGAGCGACGCGCGGCAGATCGTTCATCGACCCATCAGGCAGCCCGCGCCGCCGCCCCGCGCTCGGGCGCTTGGCGCCGTTCCAACAAGGCCGATAGCGCAGGGCGCGCCAGCAATAACGGGCCAGCCGTGACGAGCACCGTCCAGGGTCCGCTCTGCAGGGTGAGCAGCAACATCGGCCCGGCGATCCAGGTGATAATCAGATCAGCCGCCAGTAACTCGGACTGGAAGAGTCCCGAGGCAAGCGGCGACAGGCCGCGGGCCAACCACAGCACGCCGGCCAACAACACCCGGTTGAGGAGGACAAAGGCACAGCCTGCCGAAATGGCGGCAGTAACGTGGCCGAACGCATCATCCGGGAGCAGCTGCGCTGCCTTCTGGTAGGCGGCAGCCGCTGCGGCTGCGCTGAGGTAATAGTCGCATACGTTGAACCACTGGATGGAGAGCCGCCGGCGAAGCCGGGCCTGCTCGGCCAAGTGGATCAAGACGATGAACGCCACCAACTGCGGGGCGCTCAGCGTGGCGGCCGCGATGATGATGAACGGCAGCGTCACCTGGTAGGCCTGGTGACGGAACCCCTGAATCGGATACGCATGTGCCAGCATGCCGAGGCCGGTGACGACGGCGAAGACGACGAGGTTACCAGGGGTTTCGCTAGGCCAGCGGATCACTGCGACCGCGATGGCGAGGATGCTGGTGCCGGTGATGTACGCGACGGCCGCGGTTGAGAGTCGTCCCCTTTTCATCGCTAGCTACCCCAGCTGACGGCGTCCCAGGAGACGCTATCCCAGGAGACGCTGTCCCAGGACACGCTGTCCCAGGAGACCGTGTCCCACGAGACCAGCGGCATTGTCGTCAGGTTTTTGGCCGCCATATAGAGCACTTTGAGGTAGTTGTTGGGGTCGAGGCCGTGGTTGGCATTGCCGAGCAGACCGAGGTAGGCCGTGGCACGCGCGGCGTCCGGATAGCCCGCGCCGGTGCCGGTGAGCGCGAGAGGGTTGCTGGTCGCGAGCAGCACGCCCTTGAGCTGGCCCGGGCGCACGGTCGGATTGCTCTCGAGGTAGAGCGCCGCCACCCCGCTGACCATCGGGGCCGCCACCGAGGTGCCGCTCAGCTGGATGTACTGCGTGCCAACCATGAAGCTTGGGTAGTTCAGCGCGAAACTGCTGGTCGGTGCCAGCGTGGTAATGATCCGCCGGCCGGGCGCGACGACGTCCGGCTTGGTGAAGCCGTCCTGGGTCACGCCATAGCTCGAAAAGCTTGCCAGCGCGTCGTCGGCCGTCGCGGTAGTGCCCTGGTCGTCGGTCGCCCCAACCGTGATCACATACGGATCATTCGCCGGCGCATAGAGCGCACTGTTGGGCCCGCTGTTGCCAGCGGCCACGACCACGACGAGGCCTTTCAGCCACGCATATTCAACGGCGGCGTCGATCGGGCTGGAGCGGTAGCTTTCCTGCACCGACGCCTGCAGGGAGAGGTTGAGCACGCGGATGTTGTAGGCCTTCCTGTTGATGACCGCCCAGAGAATGGCGTTCATGATGGCGGAGGTCGGTGCGCCGCCGGTGCCGTCGTTGACGCGGAGGTTGATGAGGTTCGCCTGCGGCGCTACGCCGATGTACTGTCCCAGGCTCGCCGTGCCATCCCCGGCTATGATCCCCGCAACCGCGGTGCCGTGGCCGTAGGGGTCATCCGTGCCCGTGACGTTTGGATTGAAGTCCTGGCTCGCGATGATGCGATTCCCCAGGTCAGGGTGTGACGCGATGCCACTGTCGATCACGGCGACCCCGATTCCCTGTCCGGTGAGCGGCGCCACCGGATTGCTCCAGTTCGTCACCGCGTCCACGACCGCCGGATAGGCCGTCGCCAGCGCTGTTGGGTTAAAGGGGGTATCGCTGAGTCTGACCGGGGCGTCATAGATTAGACGTGCAACGTTCGCATCCAGGCGGAAGTGGTCGATCAGCGCGGGCGTCAGATCGACGGCGAAGCCGTGGGCGATCGGCACGGGCATGGTGTGTTTCAGACCGGTCCGTCGGAGGTCTGCCCACAGGACGTTGAGATCGCCCCGGGCGACGACTATGACATGGATCGACTGTCCCGTCTGCATCGCCTTGAGCACGTGGCGATCGAGGTGGGCCTGGTTTTGGGCCGCCCAGGTGGGAGCGGCCGGCAGTGCCACCAGGACCAGGCCAGCACCTGCCAGCAGGGCCACAAGCGCACGATGGAGACTTGAGAGGGGGTGACTGGAGGGTGACTGCTGGCGCATGATTCGGTGACGCCAACGTAACAGCGCCGCCTTACGGCCCCTCTATCGGTTCGAACTGCTCACCTGCTAGCCTCTAGGGCCGTGGACTGGGCGACGGCCGAACGGCAGGTAATCAATGGCTTTTTCCGTTTTTCACCGACCCACGCCCGTTACATGGGTGATCACGGCTTCGACGGGGTGGTCGGCGACCCTTCCAAAAGCGCGATTGGCGCTCGGGTGGCCGAAATCGATCGGCAGCTCTCCACCATTGGCGAGGTGCAGGGACTCGACCCGGGCCAGGCCATCGATCGCCGGGCGCTCGTCGCTCAGCTGCAAGCGGCGCGTTTCGAGCTCACCGAATTACGTCTTCCATTTCGTGAGCCGATGTTCTACGCGGGGCCGAGCGAGCTGGACGTCAGCTTCTACCTGAAGCGGCCCTACGCGCCGCTGGGCGATCGGCTGGCCGCCCTTCGGCGCCACCTGCTCGGGTATGCGGGCTTTTTGGAAGCAGCACGCGACAACCTTGAGGCGGTGCTTCCCCGGCCCAACCTCGAGATCGCGATCGAGGCGGCCGACGGCCGGGTCGAGTACCTTGACGGCGAGGTTCGCGCCGCCGCCCGGGGCGACAGTGAAACGCTCACGGCCATCGACATCGCCAGCCGCCAAACGAGAGATTTTGCGGAGTTCCTGAAGGCGAGGCTCACGACAGCGGACGATGCCAATGCCCTCGGCGAGCGCCACTTCCTGCGCCTGCTGGGCCTGCGCGAATTCGTGCAGCTCGACGTCCCCGCGCTCGAGCGGATGGTGCGCGCCGACATCGATCGAAATCGGGCCGCGGCCGAAGCCGCCGCCGAACAGATCGCACCGGGCGAGGGCGTACAGGCCGCCGTGACCCGGATAGAAGACCACCATCCGACGGCGGCGTCGATCATCGATGACGTGACCGGGATGCTCGGCCGCCTTCGCACCTTTCTCGTGGAGCGCGACGTGGTGTCCCTTCCGAGTAATGGCCGCTGCCTAGTGCAACCGACGCCGTCGTATGCCGCCTACATCAGCGCCGCCATGGACAGCGCCGGACCGCTCGAAACGGTGGCCACCGACAGCCATTACTGGGTGACCGTCCCGGGCGCCGATTGGGATGAAGCCAAGAGCGAGGAATGGTTGCGCTACATGAATTACGCGACGCTGGAAGGCACGTCGATCCACGAGGCGTATCCCGGCCATTACGTCCAGGGGCTGTACGAGCGGCATGCCGCGTCGCCGACGCGACAACTCTTCTGGACCTACACGACGGGCGAGGGCTTTGCGCACTACGCCGAGGAGATGATGCTGGAGATCGGCTATTCCCGTGATCCTAAGCAGCTGCTCGCGCATCGCCTCGAGGCGCTGCTTCGCGATTGCCGATTCCTGGTCGCCCTCGGCCTTCATTGCCAGGGGATGACGATGCCGGACGCGATTCGCCTGTTCCAGTCCGTCGGCTTCATGACCGAGCTGCCCGCCACCCGCGAGGCAACACGCGGCGCCTGGGACCCGATGTACCTGAATTACACGCTGGGTAAGCTTCTGATCCTCGAGCTCAGGGGCGACCTGCAGCGCCGCCCCGGGTATACGCTGAAGACGTTCCACGATGGTTTTCTCGGCTGTGGATCCATGCCAATCCCGTTGATCCGCGAGCTGATCAGCTAAGCGGCTGCCCTGGCGCAGGCGAAGAACAAGCGTCGTCATGAATCCCATCACCTCTATCGGCAGCCTGAGCGGGGATCTGCTGATTGGCGTGATCGCCGGCCTGGTCTTCATCGAGGAGACCGGCATCCCCATCCCGTTTGCTCCAGGCGATCTGCTGTTGATCATTGCCGGGATCGCCATCGCCAGCGATACCGTAGAGCCGATCCCTATCGTGGCCGCCCTCTTGCTGGCGACCATCCTCGGCGCGATGATCGGTCGGGAAGTCTTCGCCGCCGTCGGGCGGCCGGCCCTGCAGAAAGCCGCGGACGCGCTCGGATTCGGGCCCGCCCTGGACCGAACCACCGACCTGCTGCAACGTCGCGGGGCGCCGGCGGTCTTCATCGGCCGGCTGATTCCGGGGCTTCGGATCACCACCACCCAGGTGGCCGGCGTCAGCAAGATGCCGCGTCTGACGTTTGCCGTCGGTCTCGTCCCGTCGGTCGTCGTCTACATCGCGATCTTTGTCGGGCTCGGTGCGCTGGCGGGGCAGCCGGCCGTCCGGCTGTTCCACCGCGCCGAGCATCGATTCTTCGTCATCGCCGTGACCGTCCTGGCGGCGCTCGCGATCATCCTCTCGGTGCGCTGGCTGGCACGACGAGGGGCCCTTTCCGCCCTGGACCCGATCGTGCTGGGCGTGCGACGCGAGCTGGCGGACACGATCGACGCGGCGATTTTCCACGCCAGCGAGGATCGCGGGTGGCGCGAGTACCCGCTCGTTCGCCGGGTGTGGGCCGGCCTGATCGACCTGGCCATCGTGTTCATTGGCGCAATCCTGATCCTGTCGGCGTTATCCGGACTGGACAAAGCCGAGATCGTCCTCGATCCCGAAGGCCTGCTGCTCCTGGCCGTCATCGCGCTGGCGTATCGCGTCCCGATCGAGGCGCGCACGGGGCAGACGATCGGCAAGACCCTGATGGGCATCTCGGTTTACGGACCCAATGGCGTACCCGGCTGGTGGCGGGCAGCCCTGCGCAACCTGGTTGGGGTCTTGCTTCCCCTCTGGCCGGTCGACGCGGCGCTGGTCCTGCGCACCCGCCGGCGCCAGCGGCTCGGCGATCTCCTCAGCGGCACCACCGTTCGTCGAGTGGCTCGCTGACCGCCGTCCTGCTGGCCGTTGCGGCCAGCGTGAGCTGGGGCATCGGCGACTTCCTTGGCGGCGTCAACACCCGGCGCCTGGGCGTGTTCGCGGTGCTGTTCGTCTCCCAGCCACCGACCCTCCTGTTGATCGCCGTCGTGGTCATCCTTCGCGGGGTGCCCCTTCGGCCGGGCCCCTGGATCGTCGCGGGCGTCGTGGCGGGACTCGCCGGGCTGGTCGGGTTGTCGGCGATCTACCGCGGGATGGCCATCGGGGTGATCAGCGTCGTCTCGACCATCGCGGCGATGGGGCCGGTGGTGCCCATCGTGACTGGCCTGGTGCTGGGCGAGCGACCGACGGCGCTGCAATTCTTCGGTATCGCCCTAGCGCTCGGCGGGATCGCGCTGCTGGCCTTCGATCGCCGTCCCGCGGAGTCGGGACGGCGGCTGCTTCCGGGCGTTGGCCTGGCGCTGCTCGCCGCGCTGGCCTTCGGCCTCTTCCTGGTGGCGATCCGCTATGCGAGCCGGCCGGATCCGCTCTGGGGCGTGCTCGCGACCCGATCCGGGAGCGTGCTCGCACTGCTCGTGCTCGGCGTGGTCTTCCGCTCGCGCATCAAGGTGGGGCTCCCCGACCTGCCGGCCCTGTTTGCCGTCGGCATCCTCGACGTTGGTGCCGATGTCCTGTTCGCGTTTGCGACGACCCTTGGACTGCTGAGCGTCGTGTCCATTCTCTCGTCGCTCTATCCGGTCGCCACCCTCATCCTGGCTCGGATCGTCCTCAACGAGCGCATGGCCCGACCGCAGCGAGCCGGCATCGGGCTGGCGTTGGCGGGGGTGGTGTTGATCAGCATCTGATATCGATCACGCTATCCACGGTAGCCTGCGAGCAGCTCGAGCACGAGGTCGACTTCGCTCGCCGTGTTGTAGTGGACAACCCCGATCCGCAGCGTTCCGCCCTGGGCGGCGAGGCCCAGCCGCGTGATCAGCTCAGTTGCATAGTGGTCGCCATGCGTGACAAAGACCTGGTGGTTCGCCAGCCAGCGGGCCACCGCCTCCGGTCGATGTGGCGGCCAGGTCAGAGACACCGTTGGCACCCGATGATCAAACTCCGCCGGTGCGGTGAGGCCGTAGAGCGTGATCCCGGGAATCTGCTGGAGGCCATCGATCAGCCGGGCCACGAGCGCCCGCTCGTGGCGGCGAATGCGACCCATGGCGGCTTCCAGCGCGGGGCGGAGCACTTGGTCAGCACCACCGAGCTCAGCCAGGTACTCGAACGCGCCAAGCAGGCCGGCGAGGCACTCGTGGTTCTGGGTACCGGTCTCCCAGCGGGATGGCCCCTCGTCGCTCGCCGGCCGGACCTTGTACGGACGGAGTCGCTGTAGCAGCTCGCGGCGCCCATAGAGAATCCCCTGGTGCGGACCGAAGAACTTGTAGCTCGAGCACACCAGGAAGTCGCAATCGATGGCACGGACATCAATCGGACCGTGGGGCCCATAGTGAACCGCGTCAACCCAGAGCCAGGCACCGGCGGCGTGGGCCGCCCGCGACACGGCGGCAAGGTTGGGGATGGTCCCCACCGCATTCGACGCGTGCGTCACGGCGACCAGCCGCGTGCGCGGCGTCAGCTGGCGATGAAGATCGCTGAGGTCCAGGGTACACTCGGGGACCCGGATGTCGACAACGCGCACCGTCACGCCGCGCTCCTGGAGCGCCAGCCAGGGCGAGACGTTGGCGTCGTGGTCGAGCCGGGTGACGACGATCTCGTCGCCCGGCTTTAGCTCGCGCCCGATTGCACGACTCAGGGCGAAGGTCAGCGTCGTCATGTTGGGGCCGAAGACGATCTCATCGGCTGAAGCGGCATTGAGGAACGTCGCCGCCGCCTGCCGCACCTGCGCGATCAGCGCATCCGAGCGCTGGCTGGTCACAGAGGTCCCGCCCTGATTCGCATTCATCGTCCGCCAGTAATCGGCCGTGCGGTCGATCACCCGCTGCGGCACCTGGGTGCCGCCGGGATTGTCGAGGTAGACGACCACCTCTCCATCAACCTTGAGGGATAGCGCGGGGAACTGCCGGCGAATGGACTGGAGGTCGAGGTCGATCGTGGTCGGGCCGGCCATCAGCCGCGCTTCGCCGTTGCTTTTACGATGGCGCGGGCGGTGAGAAGCGCCACGATCGCGACCAACTGACCCATCAGGATGACCCGATTCAGGTCGAGGGCCGGCTGCCAGCTGACCTCACCGCCCTTGATCACGAAGGCGCCGACCGGCCGGGAGGAAACGCCGAAGCCAGCGCCGCCGGCCTGCTGGCCTTCGTCACCGCCACCGCCCGCGCCGCCGGAGATCCTGGCCGCGGGAATGATCGTGATCCCGTCCTTTTCATAGGGCGTGCCGAACACCTCGGAGACTCGCATCGCACCTCTGGCTTCATTGACGACATCCATGACACGCATCGCAGTCCTCCTGGGGGGTGGCCGTGAGGCCGAAATCGATGGGCGACTCCAGCCCAGCCTAGCGTTTAGCGCCACGCGTATGTCCGAGGCAGTTAGCGAGGCGTGCTTTCCATGCGACCGAAGGCGAGCCGGGCAAGGCTGACGATGACGACGAACGCCACCACCCCGGCGGCAGGGGCGAGCACGAGAGGGCGCGCGAAATCCGTCCCGCCCAGCAGGGCGTGCAGCGCAAACACTCCAAACATCAGATAGGAGAGCCGGTGTAGCCAACGCCAGGCCAGCGGATCGATATGCTTCCGCAGGTAGCTGGTCACCGCGACGACGAGCAGAAGGTCGAACCCGATCGTGCCCAGGCCGATGGGCAGGGCGGCGTACGACACACGAAACGGGATCACCAGGTCGATCACGCTGATGCGAGCCACCGCATCAAGCGTCATCGCCAGCACGTGCAGGCCGACTAGCGGCACCCAGCAGACGGTGAGGAATCGGTGCAGGTTCGAGAGGTCACGATTGCGCATGGCTCCCTCGAACATGGCGCTGCGCAATGCCTGGCCGGTGATCAGCGCGGCGGCGAGCACGAAGAAGGCGGTGAGCGCCGCTGCGCGCGACGTCAACCAGAGGAGCTGGTCACCGGTCACGCCGCAGCCGGTAGCGCGCTCGGCCCGGCACCGTCCCCTGCCCCCTCCGCCGGCACCGCCGCGTAGTGCACGCCGCGAGCCTCGAGAAAGGCGATGCCCTGCGCAGTACCCAGGAGAACGGCACTCTTCGCATAGACCTCGCCACGCAAGGCGGTGTCCGTCACCACCGAGACTTCCGCCAGGTCCGTTTTGGCCGGTATTCCGGTCCGCGGGTCGATCAGGTGATGCATCGAGTGTCCCCAGCGACGCTTGCTCGTCCCGCTGGTGCAGACGCCGCCGTCGCGAATGGCGACGAGCGATCCGTCGCAGAGGCCGATGTGCCAGCCATCGCCTTCGGGACCGGCGCCCCGCATGCGGAGATCGCCGCCCAGGTTGCAGACGGCGTTATCACCGAGCTCATCAATGAGGATGTCGGCCAGCGCGCCTTTGGCTATGCCGCCCAGGTCGAGCGCCGCGCCGGGGGCGAGCGCCGCCGAGCGCGTGGCCTGATCCAGGATGAGCACCTCCGGAAGTGGCGGCAGCTGCGTCGGGTAAAGGACAGGCGGCTCCATCAGGCCCTGCCGGAAAGGCCGGTCGTATCCGGCAGCGGCGAGCGCCGGAAGGACCGCAGCGTTGACGAGTCCCTCGCTTTCCTCGAATGCCCAGAGGGCGGCTTGCAGCATGGCAAACATTTCCTGGCTCACCGGGACATAGCGGCCGTCGCTGGCATTCAGCCCGGCCAGCTCGCTGTCACGGAGGAACCGCGTGAAGCGGGCCTCCGCATCGCGGATCCGTTGCTCGCAACGTTCGAGGGCTGCCTGCCCGCTGTCGACACTCAACAGCTCGCAGGTGGAGCCGAGCGCGTCGAAATGGCGGGTCGTGAGTTCAGGAGACATGGCTTTCACTGTGGACGGTGGCATCGCTGGGCAGCACGGTGACCGATGGGTGCAGCGGCGCCTCAGCAGGTTTGGGCGAGGTGGCGACCACGCCGCCGGAGAGCAGGGCCAGCAACAGCGTGCCCAGCACCGACGCCCACCTCAGCGTCGCGTTCGAGGACATATTCCTCTCCCTGCCAGATACAACGCGTTGCCTCATGGTTTCCGGCGACCTCGACCTTACGGTAGAGGGGCGCGAGTGGCCGGAAGCTGAAGGCCTCCTGAGAAGCGTCTGAGAACGCTAGGCGAGATCGAGCGTGATGTTGTGATAGCCGTCGGCACCGTTGGGCAGCGTTCCCGCCGACTTCGACGTTTGTAATGTTCCCTCACCGTCGCGGGCCCGCACTTTTACGTTGTAATGTCCCGCGGCGATGCTGGTGCTGAGTTGCCAGAAGCGCCAGGCATACGGAGAGAACTCGGCCTGTAGCTCGCAAGGCTGCCAGGTGCGTCCGCCGTCCCAGCTCAGCTCGACGGCATTGACCCGGCGGTCGCCGGCAAAGGCGACACCGGCGAACTGGACCGACCCTGCCGGCAGGGCCGCACCATCCGCGGGACGGTCGATGCGAGACATCGTCTTGACGATCGCTCGCTCGTCCCAGCCGTTGTTCTCCCAGTAACCGGGTTGGTCGCTGGCGGCGAAACGGATGCGCGTCACCCACTTGGGCTGCTTCATCCCGTAGCGGCCGGGAAAGATGAAGCGCGCCGGGAAGCCGTGCATCGAGGTCAAGGGGGCGCCGTTGAGATGGGTGGCGAGCAGATGATCGGACGTCAGGTCACGCAGCTGAAAGCTCTCCGTATAGCCATCCGCACTTTCCGTCAGCATCCAGGTCGCGTTCGCCTGTGACGAGGCAAGCGCCAGCACGTCGCTCACGCGGGGCCCCTTCCAGATGCCGTTGCTGATCAGCGTGCCGCCGACCTCGTTACTGATGCACTCCAGCGTCAGCTCGAGCTCGTGCGACGGCAGCGCGAGCAACTCGTCATAGGTCAGCGCTCGGCCTGGCAGGTCGAGGCGCCAGCTGGAGGCATTGACCACCGGGTCGCCCGCGAGATTCTTGGAGACGACGTAGAAATCACTCACGGCGGTCACCTCGCTGGGTGCACGGCTGCCCTCCTTCATCGCCAGCGCCGTGGCGAAGCGGCGGACGTTCGCGTAGCCGATGCCCAGCACGGCGATGCCGACCGCACCATAAAAGAGGTTGCGGAGCAAGACTCGGCGATCTTCGTCCAGCGGGCCAGGCGGGGTTAGCCCGAGGAGAGCGCGATCGACCAAGGGGACCATTCCGGCCAGCAGCACCACTTCGACCACCGAGCCGATTGGTGAATCGCTCGGTGAGACGGCCACGATCGCAACAATCGCGCAGATCAATGCCGCCAGGCCTGCGAGGATCAGGACGTAGCCGCGCGAAAAGAACCGCGCGATCACCGCGGCCGCCGCGCCGTAGGCGGCGATGATCACGACCGTGGCGCCCACGAGCAAGAGGGGCCGCGCGAGAACGCCGAGCGTCTTGAGCAAGTTCTCGAAGGTCGACAGGGGCAGCAGCTTGAGCAGGATATAGCCGGCTTGCTCCGGAAGCAGGGGCACACCGAACAAGGCGTGCGCCAGGTAGTCGGTCCCGAGCGCCAGCGTGCCGGCGATGAGGCCGACGAACAGCGGGCGACGCGCGCCAGCGCCCGCTAGCGAGCCGTGCCGCTCCAAGCGACTACGGCCTGGCGGGCCTGCGGATCCCGTTATAGGCCAGCGCCAATCCGACGATGGCGACGATGATGCCGATGATGAGCCACATCCGCTGGCCAGTCATGAAACTGCCGGGCAGCACGCCCGAACCCTGCAGAATCCAGACACCGCCAGCCAAGATGGCAATCAGGCCGAGAATCAGACTACCGATACGCATACAAATACAGTACGCGACCGCGTTGCACTTTTCCTCTCCTGAATTCAGTTAGCACGGGCACTAACCGCGCCATGGTGCCGTCCAGCCGCTCGCGGCGCACTCGCGCGTAAGAACGTGCGCTCGTGTGCTCGCACGAGCGGCATACGGCGCCGGCGCTATACGCCCGAAAGGGCGGCGCGGCGGAGCCGCGCTGGACGGCGCACCGGCGCGCTTAAGTCGCTGTGTAACTAAGCCTCGGCAGCGACTGCCTCGGGTGTAATAACGCCCTCTTTGCCGGCGCGGCCGCCGGCTTCGACCTTGGCCAGCGCCAGCTGACCAATATTCAGTCCCTGGATGGTGGCGAGGTCGCCAAGCGCCCGTAGGAAGTACTGCCGGCGGCGACGCTCCACGACGCGGCCGAGCTCGTGCTCGAGACCCTGGACGCCTTCCACAAAAGAGATCCGGAAGGGGTCGGTGATCCGCGCACGCTGCGGACCGAGCTCTTCCTGGACGAGCTTCTTCGCATCGCCGGAGAGACCTTCGTTGCTCACGATCAATCCCTCGGCAGCCTTGATGCGGGACACCTTGGCGTTGAAGGCATAGGCGTCCGCCAGGTTGAACTCGCGATCTTTGAGCACCACGAGGACGAGGTCGCCGCTCAAATCGAGCACGATGTCCGTTCCGACCGGGCTGGCATCGATGATGATCTGCTCACGGCTGATGCCCAGCTTGGGGAGGATGGCCGTCGCCAGCGTTGTCATCCAGCGGCCCTTGTCGTTGAGTGCGGTGGCGCGATCGGTCGGCATGATGACCTGGTCGACCCGCTCCTCGTTGAGCGGACGGCCGCAGGCGCACTTCATCCAGTCCGGCGCCATTTTCTGCAGCTTGTTGGGGTCATCGGTGCGCAGCACGGCATTGCCGGTGCGGGAGCAGACGATCACGTACTCCGACTGGATCAGGCCGAGACTGCGCAGCTCGCCCAGACGGCCGGCGACAGCGGTTCCCTGGGCTTCGCCCAGGACCTTGGGTAGGTCTGACACGGTGAGCGAGCCGACCCGCTCCAGGTCCCGAATCAGGGCGCGAATCTCTGGTGTGGTGAAGGCGGCCATCGCCGCGTTCTCTTCGGCACTGACCTCGTTGATCGACTGGCGGGACTTGCGGATCGCGTCGAAATTGTGGCTGCCGACGGGAGCGAGGACCGGCCACGAGGAGGGGGTGCCCACTTCCTGGCCGAGGGCTTCCTGGGCTGCCGTCCGAACTCGCTTGAGGAAGTCGGTGCGGACCTTCTCGGTGCCGGCACGGTAAGCGACGCCGACTTCGATGAAGGCCGGCTTGGCGGCGTGCTCGAGCTCCATGAAATGCACGTCGTCCGAGCGCAGCTCGCGCAAGGTGGCGGAGCCCGGACGGCGGACACGCAACCAGCCGACCACCGGCGCCTGTCCCATGAAGAGCTCTCCCTCGTCGGCCGACGACCAGCTCTTGGTCACGTCGAACTGCAGAAACTTGTTCAGGAGGTCGATGGTGAAGCTGATCCCGGCGCTGTCGAAGATCGCCTCGCGCGCCCGGTAGAGAACGCCCATGAACTCAGGGCCGTTGATGCGGGAAACGATGGTCCAGAACTGGTCTGTGTTGGGGGCGATATCGAGGCGGCGGACTTCCACAAGCAGCATTGTTTTCGGGCTCCTCAGCAATGAAAATTGGATGAACGGCAGCGCCACCGCCATCCAACGCCTCCCCAAGAGCCGGTTGGCGGCAGTCGCAGGATAGGGCGGACCAATCGCTCTTGTCAAACCATTTCGCACTCGCAAGTGGTGATGGAACCGATCACCGGCCCGCCGTCACGGATTGCATACTGTGCCGGTGACGGAGAGGGACCGGCTGGCAGCCGCCGGGCGGGCCGCGGGGCTTCGGCTAAGCGACGCCGACGTGGCGGCACTGCTGCCGGCGTGGAAGCGGTACCTGGCGCTGGTCGAACAACTGAGGGCGTCGGTGGCGCCCGAGGAAGCCGATGGCGCCGGTTGAACCGCTGACCTCAGCACCGCTTGTCCAAATCGCCCGCTGGCTGCGGCGGCGGCAGGTGTCGCCGGTCGAATTGATGGACGCGTTTACCCGCCGTATCGAGGCGGCCGCGGGCTTGCGCGCCTACATCACCCACCCCGACGAGCGAGCCCGGCGGGAGGCGCAGCGGGCTCAGCGGCGACTGGTGCACGGCGAGGCCGGAGCGCTCCTCGGCGTGCCGATCGCCGTGAAGGACCTGTTCCAGACGCGGGCCCTGAGAACCACCGCCGGTTCGCGGATCCTCCGGGACTGGGTCCCAACCAGGGATGCCGACGCCGTGACCCGGCTTCGGGCGGCCGGCGCCATCATCTTTGGGAAAACCAATCTCCACGAGTTCGCCTACGGCGTCACCACCGCCAATCCCTGGTGGGGCGTTGCCCGCAATCCCCACGATCCCCGCCGCAGCCCGGGCGGTTCGAGCGGCGGTTCGGCGATCGCCGTGGTGGCCGGCCTCTGCGCGGGCGCCCTCGGCTCAGACACCGGCGGCTCGATCCGCATCCCGGCTTCCCTCTGCGGCTGCGTCGGCCTCAAGCCCACGTTCGGGGCCATCCCGTTGGGCGGGACATTCCCCCTGGGGTGGTCGCTCGACCATGCCGGTCCACTGACCCGCACGGTCGACGATGCCGGCGTGCTGCTCGACGTGCTGTCGGGCGGGGACGCCGGGCAGGGGTCGCGGCGCGTGCGGACCCGGGGTCTACGGGTTGGCGTTCTGCGCGGGCCGATCGTCCGCAACGTCCAGCCAGCGGTGTCCCGCCAGGTCGACGCGGCGGCAGCGGCCTTGCGCCGGCGGGGTCTGCGGGTTCGCGACGTGCAGATTCCGGAGATGGAATGGACCGTCGCGACGCAGTTGGTCACCCTCCGCGCTGAGGCGAGCGCGGTCCACGCCCGCTGGATCCGGAGCCGGCCGCGCGCGTACGGGCCCGACGTCCGGACGCGCCTGCAACTGGGGGCCCTCGTCGGCGGCGCCGATTACGTGCTGGCGCAGCGGATGCGTGCCCGGATTCGGGCAGCGATGGGGCGCGTCTTCGATGCCGTCGATGTCGTGCTGCTGCCCACGACGCCGATCACCGCGCCGGTCGTCGGCGAGCGAAGCGTGCGCTGGCGGTCGGGCGAGGAGCCCGTCGACGGGGCGCTGGTGCGTCTCACGGCGCCCTTCAACCTGACCGGTCTCCCGGCGCTATCGGTTCCCTTTGGCGCGGCCGCCGGCCTTCCCATCGGCGTCCAGGTCGTCGGGCCATTGCATCAGGACGCGCGCGTGCTGGCGGTTGGCCGGCTCATTGAACAGGATGCCCCCACCCTCCCCAAAGTGGGAGGGGAATTGGGCTCTAGTAGATGAAGCCGATGAGCGGAATCGTGCCCGGAATCACGTGCCGGTAGCTGACCCGGCCCCAGCCGCCGCCGTTCGGGCTGGCGTAGTTCATCTCTGAGACGAGCCAGCTCGCATCGGCGTAGACCTGCTCGACGTAGGCGACGTGGCCCCAGTAGGGTGACTCCCAGGTGACCATGATGGCGCCCACACGCGGGGTCGGACCTTCCGGCCGTCCATAGGCGCGCGCACGTCCAAACCATTGCCAGGCATTGCCGCCCCACGGTGCGGGCCGACGGGTGTTGACGTACCAGGTGCACTGCCCGAAGGGATAGCTGGCCCCACCGGCGGAGTAGACCGGCGTGACGTACCAGGAATGTTTTCCGGCGCTGACAGTCTGAGGGTTGGGCTGCGGAACCGATGCTGGTTCCGGGCCGA
Organism: Candidatus Dormiibacterota bacterium; assembly: GCA_035544955.1. NCBI lineage: Bacteria > Bacillati > Candidatus Dormiibacterota > Candidatus Dormiibacterota bacterium. Next base: position 119,100 of record DASZZN010000034.1, on the reverse strand, counting down.
CCCCGTACGGCACCATCAGGTAGTCGTCCACCGGCAACGTCTCCGGATGGCGCAGCAGGTTGAACTGAATGATCGCATCGGTCTCGGCACGATACTTCTGCGCCAGCGACGCGATGGTGTCACTCGCACTGACCTTGACGAGCACCCCGTCGACCGGCGGGATCACCACGTCCTGGCCCGCACTGAGGTGATCGATGAGCTTGGGGTTCGACCAGAGCAGCGTATTGACCGACAGGCTGTACTTCGATGCGAGCGCCCGCAGCGTATCGCCGTCAACCGCCTGGTAATGAATGATCTCGCGGTGCTTCTCACCAGGCGGCGTGGCGGGCAGCGCCGGGATGACCAGCGAGCCACTCATCGACCAGCCGATGCCATCGACCGCGCGGCCGAAGGGCGCTTGCGCCAAGGCGGTGCCTGGGACCGTGCCCCCGGCCAGTGCCGGCGACGCGCCGACCGGCACATGGAAGACCACCCAGGGCATCGCGGCGGCCATGAGCAGCACGGCGGAGTGTGTTGCGAAGCGCGGCGCAGCGTACTTCAGACGAAGTCCCCCTTTCGCCTTCCTTACTGGCCGCTCCACTGCGGCCTACACAGGACAAACTGCGCGAGCAACGATGGCTTGCATCGGCGCGACGAGCTATCACACGCTCGTCACACGCCCGTCACGGGGGCACCGTAACCAAACGAATTGGCCGCTGCGTCCAAATGCGTCTTACAATGCGGCCATGTCCGAGCCGGCAGACATGTCCGGTCGCGAACTGCTCGAAGCCGCATTGCGTGGCGGTGCGCCTGCTCCACCCTACGTCCGCCTGCTCGGCATGCGTTTTACCGCTCTGTCCGAAGGCAGCGCGACCTTCGAGATGCCGGCAGCCAGCGAGCTCTACAATCCGAACAACATCGTTCATGGCGGCGCGCTCACCTCGCTCGCGGACAGCGCGATGGGGTTCGCCGTCTTCAGCACGCTCCTGCCCGGGGAGAACTTCACGACGGCCGAGCTGCACGTCAATTTCATCAAGGCCGTCACCGCTGAGTCCGGCATGCTTCGGTCGATTGGCCGGGTCGTGCATCGCGGGCAGCGGATCGCCGTGGCGGAGGCGGAGATCCTGGATCCGCAGAATCAGCTGATCGCGCGCGCCAGCTCGACCAACGTCATCCTGCAACGGCGAACGGCGCAACCCGCGCCGCAGCCTCCTTTCCAGGCGCCGCCACCGGAGATGGCGCCCCCAACTGCTGAACCCGCGCACTTTGCCGCTCCGCCGTCCCCACTGGAGCGGACGCCGCCGACACCGACGGTGTCGCCGTCGATGACCACCGAGCCCATCAGGATGGCGCCACTCGCCCAGAGCAAACGGAAGATCCGGACTTTTGCCGGCGACATCGCGTACCTGCGGAGTGGGCACGGTCCACCACTCGTCTTGCTGCACGGGATTCCCAGCTCCTCGTATCTCTGGCGCGATGTCATCGAGCCGCTATCCTCAACCTTCGAGGTGCTGGCGCCCGACCTCCTCGGCTACGGCGACTCAGACAAACGCCTGGATGTCGATCTTTCGATCGCGGCGCAAGCGCGCTACGTGGTGGCCTTCATGGAAACGCTCGGCGTGCACCAGGCCGCGGTCGCCGGCCACGACATCGGTGGCGGTGTGGCCCAACTCATTGCCGTCGACGAACCGCAACGGGTCGCCCGCCTGATCTTGATCGACAGCGTCGTCGACAACAACTGGCCGGTCGCTGACATCGCGCGGCTGAAGGAACCGGCGTGGGATCAGATCATGGTCAACATCGACCTTCGCAATGGACTGCGCAAAGGCCTGGAAGCCGGGATGGTCACGCCAGGCCGGGTCACCGATGAACTCGTCGACGAATGGACGCGGCCCTTCCAGGATCTCGGCGGCCGCCGTGCCTATCTGCGCGCGGCCCGCGCGCTGAACAATCGCGACCTCACCAGCCGCTCGAAGCACATCGACGAAATCGAAACGCCGACATTGATCCTCTGGGGTGCGAACGATAAGTTCCTCGAGCCGGCCTGGGCCGAGACCCTCAAGCACAAGCTGCGGGAGAGCACGGTTGAAATCATCGACCCTGGTGGCCACTTCCTCCCACTCGACCGGCCCGATGCCGTGGCAGAAGCCATCACGCGTTTCTTGACGACGCGCTAACACAGAGACTGAGCAGCGCCGGCCTGAAGACCGCTAAGCCGCTAACTGCGGCGGGCGAGCAACTCGTCGACGCGAGCCGCCGGCGTCGCGGTCCAGGCGGCCAACCGGATCAGTGGGGTGACCCGTGGCCCGTGGAAGTCATCGCCGCCGGTGGCTACCCAACCGTACGAGGACGCGACCTCCTGGAAGCGATCCATCAACGTCGCACTCTTCGGCCCGTAGGGATCATCGGGCGCCTGTGGGTACGTGACCTCCAGCCCCAGCACCCCCGCGACCGCGCAGGTCCGAAACAACACCTGCAGGTCGGGGACGTGATGGTAGACGCCTGGATGAGCCAGGACCGTGACGCCGCCGGCAGCCGTCACCATGTCCACCGCCTCACCCAGCGACATCTCTATGGAGCGCGGAACATGCGCCGCCCCACCCGGCCCCATCGCGGCGTACAGCGCTTCGCGCGATACGCCCGGCTGCGCCGTCTCGATGGCGGCGACGATGTGCGGCTTTCCGACGTTGCCGCGGGCGCCGGCGCGCACCGCCTCCCATGTCACCTGATAACCCGCCTTGGCCAGCCGGTCGACCGTTTCCCGTTTCTGCGCCTCGCGGGCCTCGCTGGCTTGATGCAGGCGGTTGCGCAGCCGCCGGTTGTTCAGGGCAAAGCCATAGCCGAGCACGTGGATGTCGACCAGGCCACGGCCCGGTTCATCTTCGATCGAGAGCTCGACGCCCGAGATCATCCGCAGGCCGTGCCCCTCCAGGCCGCCCAAGGCGTCGATCTCCGCCAGCGTGTCATGGTCGGTCAAGGCGATGACCGCGAAGCCCGCGGCGGCGTGGGCCGCCACGACCTCCGCAGGTGGGAGCTCGCCGTCGCTGAAGATTGTGTGCAGGTGCAGGTTCGCCCGCCCGTTGGATACCTCTGCCAATGGTCGCCCATTCTATGTGGTATTCCCCCACCCGGACTCTGCCCCGCAAACGGGAGACGGAGATCAGCGGGGCCGGGCATGTTATAACCGTGGGCGCCCCTTCATGAGTCCTGACCGCCAACCACCCCTCAGCCTTGTCCGCCGCCTGGTGGTCGCCAATCTCGATAAACCCGTCCGCGACGTCATCGACTCCGCGCTTGGCTGCCTCGTCGAGGGTCTCGACGCTCGGGCGGCGTATCTGGGCAAGATCGACGGCGAGATGCTGGAGATCATCGCGGCCCAGGTCGAGGGCGGGACCCCGATCGAGCCGGGAACGCGCCTGCCAATGGAGGATACGTTCGGCGCCGCCGAGGAGGAGAGCGACAGTGGCGTGATCAACGTTCGCGACGCCGCCAAACGGCAGCCCTTCAAGCGGCTGGCGATGCGGCAGCAATTCGGCGTCATCAGCTACCTCGGAACCACGTTGCGCAACGCGGCCGGTGAGGTGAGCGGCACGCTGGCCGTCCTGGGCAAGGGCGCCCGCGTGTTCACAGCGGAAGACCAGGACTTGCTGCTCGTGGTGGCCGGCTTGCTCGCACCCCGACTCCAACCCGGATCAACGCCGGTCAACGGCCAGTCCCGGACCCCGGTATCCGCGATGCGCCTGGCCTCACACGAAGTCAAGGAGCCGCTGGCGATCCTGCGGGGCTACGCCGACATGTTGAACAACAACGAGATCCCCGCCGACCAGATGTCCGTGGTGGCGGCTCGCCTGGCCCAACAGTCGGAAACGCTGATGCGGATCGCGGACCAGGTCCTGCTCCTCTCACGCCTGCCGCTCGAGCTGGCCTTCACCGTGCGCGTCTCGCTCGACGGGGTCGCCCAGGCCGCGGCGCAGCGCATCCGGGAACGGATGGCGGGCGCGGGTATGGAGCTGCGGCTCCAGCTCGACGCCACGGCGGACGTCTGGGGCGACGCCACACTGCTCGAGGCGGCGCTCGACGAGATGCTCCACAACGTCTTCAGGCACGCGCGTAGCGCCACCGTCGTCCAGCTTCGCCTCCGACAGCCGACCCGCGATCGCTGTCAGCTCATCGTCAAGGACGACGGCCCGGGAATGTCGGCGGACCGGCTGGCGGAGCTGTTCAGCCCGCTTGCCGAGGAGCAACCGGCGCGTGGCGAGGGACTCGGCCTCTACTTGCTCCGGCGCGTGGCCGAGGCCCATGGGGGCCGAGCCTGGGCGAACAGCCTGGAAGGCAAAGGCACAACCTTCTATCTCGAGCTGCCGGCGGCGTCGCCGGACGGCGACACCGTGCGAGCCTCGGCCGGCCAGAGTTCGGCGTGAAGGCGCACGTCAAGAAGAGCACGCCGCACCGCACCGCGCGCTGCGACGACGTGCCACCCGATGCGCTGCTGCTGGGCATCGAGGAGTTCAACCGGCAGGAGTTCTTCGAGCAGCACGAGACGCTGGAGGGCATCTGGATCCATGAGGCGGACGCGGTGCGCTACCTCTATCAGGGCATCTTGCAGCTCGGGGTTGGCTTCTATCACTGGCGGCGTGGCAATTGGCGCGGCGCGGTCGCCAAGCTCGGCCACGGGCTGGCCAAGCTGGAGCCGTACCGGCCGGCGTGCATGACGATCGATGTCGAGCGGCTGGTTCGCGAAACAACCGCACTCCGCACGCAGCTGGAAGCGCGCGGGCCTGATGACATGCCCGCCTTCCCGCCACCACAGTTACCGCGCGTCCATCGCATCATCGACCCCACGTAAGTCCGGCGTCACGCCGCCGTGACAACGTTACGAATAGCCGGCTGTTCGAATGCGTATTAGATGGCAGGACGTCGAGAAGCTCCCTCCCCCCATCAAGAGAAAGGCGCTCGCCACCCGAGCGCCTTTTTCATTTCCATCCCCTCGGCGGCGGCAACGCCCAGCCGCAGCCCGAGTAGATCGGCGGCGGCGCGCCAGCCGGCATCACCGCGGCCCACCGCTTCTTCCAACGCATGCAGAGCGCCGGGCGTGTCCAGGTCGTCCTCCAGAGCGCTACGCACCGCCAGCGCGGTCTCGCCACTTCCGCTGCCTGCGCGACCGGCCATCGCACGCAAGCGTGTGGTCCAGACGGCCGCGTCCTCGAGCTGGCCTGCGGTGTATTCCCACGGCTCACGGTAGTGGTGGCGCAGCAACAGGACCCGGATGCTATCGGCGTCGTAGCGCTTCAGCAGGTCACGGATCAGGACGAGGTTGCCAAGCGATTTGCTCATCTTCTCCCGCTGGTAGCGGAGCATGCCGACGTGCACCCAGATACGGGCGAAGGGCCGGACCCCGGTCGCGGATTCCGACTGCGCGATCTCGCTTTCGTGATGTGGATAGATCAGGTCAGCGCCGCCGCCGTGGACGTCGACCTGTTTACCCAAATACTCCAGGGCCATCGCCGAGCACTCGATGTGCCAGCCCGGGCGGCCGACGCCCCAGGGGCTTTCCCAGCGCGGCTCGTCCGGCGCGCTGGCCTGCCAGAGGATGAAATCGAGCGGGTCCTGCTTCCGGGGGTCATTCGGATCCGCGCCGCGCTGGGCGGAGAGCGTGATCATCTCCTCACGACTCAGCCGGCTCAGTCGGCCGTAGTCGGCGACACTCCCCACGCGGAAATAGACGTTGCCGTCGCGCTGATAGGCATGGCCCTGCGCTTGGAGCCTGACGATCAGCGCGATGATCTTGGGGATCGTCCGGCTGGCTCTGGGGAACACGTCGGGGGCCAGCACGTTGAGCGCTGCCATGTCATCCTCGTAGAGCGCGGTTTCCTTGTCGGCGAGGTGGTCCCAGGTGGTGCCGAGCTCGCGCGCCCGCCGGATGATGTCATCGTCAACATCGGTCACGTTCTGCACGTAACGGACCGGTTGACCGGCAGCACGCAGCACCCGCACGAGCACGTCGAACACGACATAGGTGAAGGCATGACCCAGGTGGGTCGTGTCATAGGGGGTGATGCCGCAGACATAGATCCCCACCGGTTGGGGACGACGCTCGAGCGGCTGGACTGCGTTCGTTTCGGTGTTCCGCAGCCGCATCGTCATGAATGTATATGAAAGGGAAAGGCTCCCAAGAAAGCCCTCCCCTGCTCCGTTGAAGGACTGTGGACCGTATTCCGCGCATCCCGAAGGAGCAACTCCTGACAGCGCTCGTCATCACGCTCGTCGTGGCGGGACTGGCGGTCCTGGTCCCGACGGTCGCGCAGCGCCTGGCCCAACCGGCGGCGACGCCGGCCCCGGCCCCGACCCCGACCCCGACGGCGCCGCCGGCCTCAGTCCTGCTACCGGACGAACTCGAACGGGATCTCGCGGGAGTCATGACAATCGTCAACGACCACAGCTTTGGCACGGCGTTCCTCATCGACACGCAGGGCGACTTCCTGACCGCGGCCAGCCTCATCGACGGCAGTCCGAGCCTCCGGCTGATCGACAACACCGGCGGAACCCATTCCGTGCGTGTGATCGGGATCGATACCACGCTCGGTCTGGCGGAGATCCGGGCGACCAACGAGGGCACGCCATTGCCTTTTGGCGACCCGGCGATCCTCCAGCTGGATGACCCGGTCGTACTGCTGGCCAGTCCCAAGGTCGCTAACCTGCGGCCGTCGACGCCGGCGGTGGTGACCCAGCGCAGCGCGACCCAGCTGATGCTGCGCGTGGACGACCTGCCGGGAGACCTCGGCGGGCCGGTGGTCGGGCCGGGCGGCAAGGTGATCGGCATCCTGACGGCCACGGGCAGAGCCCTTCCCATCAACCTCTCCTCGAGCGACATCGCGCAGTGGCATGGTCAGGCCGGCACCGCGATGCCCCTGGCGCCGATCCCCGGTACGCTGGTGTTGCGCGGCAGCGACAGCACCAGCTCGCCTACCGGTGGACTCAGCATTCAATCGGTCACCCCCACGCGCGCGTCGGCGGCGCAGGACACCGTCATCACCATCGCCGGCAGCGGCTTCATCGGCGGCGCCATGCTGGGTGTCCACTTCGTTCCCCTCGCCAGCCCCAACGGCGCCTTCGATGGCCTGGCGGCTACCCTTGCCAACCCGTCCACCCTGACTGTCAAGGTGCCGGCGGGCCGTGTCGTCCAGGACTACGTGATCCAGCTCACGAACGGCGATGGCAGCAGCACCAGCTCACGCACCGCCTTTACCGTCACTCCCTGAAGGCCTCCCGCTAGCATTAGCCGATGACGTACGGCGCCAGGATGATCGCCGAATCGCGGCTCGAGGCGGTCCCCAACGACACGCCGGACCGCGATTATGAGATCGACTTCACGATCCCCGAGTTCACCTGCCTGGCACCCGATTCCGGCTTCCCGGATTTCGCCACCATCCGGATCCGCTACATCCCCGACCAGAAGCTGGTCGAGCTCAAGTCGCTGAAGCTCTACATCAACAAATTTCGCGACCAGGAGATCTTCCACGAGGCAGCCGTGAATCGAATCCTCGATGACCTCCTCGCCCTGCTCGATCCGCGGTTCATGGAGGTGGTCGGTGACTTCAACGTCCGGGGCAACATCAAGACCGTGGTGACCGCGCGCCACACCCAGACGGGGTACTCACCGAACGGTGCCAGCCGGGCCCAGCCATAGAAATCATTGATAGTTACAATAGATAGGATTTTGCACTGATCGCGGACCACATTCCAGGAGCCATCCATGAAAGTTGAGCAGCGAGCGACGGAAGGCCGGACGAAAACCGTGCTCTCCGACAAGGACACCCTGCTCAAGCTCTACCGTGAGATGCTGCTGATCCGGCGCTTCGAGGAGAAGACCGCCGAGATGTACCAGGCGGCCAAGATCGGCGGTTTCTGCCACCTCAACATCGGCGAGGAGGCGACCATCGTCGGTACCATCTCGGCGCTGCAGCCCAAGGATTACGTCTACAGCACCTACCGCGAGCACGGCCACGCCCTCGCCAAGGGGATCGACGCCAGGGCGGTGATGGCCGAGCTCTTCGGCAAGGAAACCGGCACCTCGCACGGCCGCGGCGGGTCGATGCACCTCTTCAGCCAGGAGCACCGCTTCTATGGCGGTTATGCCATCGTCGGCCAGGCCCTCCCGATCGCCTGCGGCAGCGGCTATGCGATCAATTACCAGGGCACCAACGAGGTGGTGATGAGCATTTTCGGCGACGGCGCCACCAACATCGGTGCCTTTCACGAGGCGCTAAACGTGGCCAAGCTGTGGCATCTGCCGATCGTCTTCGTCTGCGTGAACAACCTCTATGGCATGGGCACCGCGGTGAGCCGCGCCTCGGCCGTCACCGAGATCTGGAAGAAGGCGTGCGCCTACGACATGACCGGCGAACGCGTCGACGGCATGGACGTGCTGGCCGTGCGACGCATCAGCGACCAGCTGGTCGCCCAGGCGCGCGAGCATCACGAGCCCAGCCTGCTCGAGTGTGTCACCTATCGCTACCGCGGCCACTCGATGTCGGACCCGGACACCTACCGCGGTAAGGACGAGATCAAGGAATGGCAGACCCGCGACGCGATCCTCAGCCTCGGCGAGCATATGAAGAAGGAGAAGATGCTCACCGACGACGAGATCCAGCAGATCGATGAGGAGGTCACCGCCCAGGTCGAGGACGCGGTCAAGTTCGCGGACGAGAGTCCGGACCCGGACCCGAAAGACCTCTATCGCAACGTCTACGCCGACGAGGTGGCGAGCTGATGGCCGTCCTTGCCATGCGCGACGCCCTCAACCAGGCGCTCCGAGAGGAGATGAAGCGCGATGCGTCGGTGTTCCTCCTGGGCGAGGACATCGGCCTCTACGACGGATCATTCAAGGTCACGCGAGGCTTGATGAAGGAATTCGGCGAGAAGCGCGTGCTCGACACGCCGATCGCCGAGGAGATCATCATCGGCACCGCCATCGGGGCGGCGATGTCAGGACTTCGCCCGGTCGCGGAGATGATGACGGTCAACTTCATCATGGTCGCTATGGACCAGGTGGTCAACGCGGCGGCGCACATCCGCTATATGTTCGGCGGCGGGACGAAGGTCCCGTTGGTGATCCGCACCCCGGGTGGCGGCGGCCACCAGCTCGGGGCACAACACTCCCATAGCCACGAGAACTGGTTCGCGCACGTTCCCGGCCTGAAGGTCGTCGCACCCGGCACGCCGGCCGATGCCAAGGGCATGCTGAAGTCCGCGATCCGGGACGACAACCCCGTCATGTTCATCGAGAACGAGGGCACCTATGCCGTCAAGGGCGAGGTCCCCGACGGCGAGCACCTGGTGCCGCTGGACAAGAACGAAGTCAAGCGGCCGGGCGAGCACATCACGATCTGCGCCCACTCGCGCATGCTGATCGTGGCCATGGACGCCGCTGCCGAACTGGAAAAAGAGGGCATCAGCGCCGAGATCGTCGACATGCGGGCGCTGCGGCCGCTGGACATGGCGCCCGTGATCGAGTCGGTCAAGAAGACGAGCCGGCTGATCACCGTCGAAGAGGGCTGGCGCTCGTACGGCGTCGGCGCGGAGATCGCCTCCCGAGTCTACGAAGAGGCCTTCGATTACCTGGATGCCCCGGTGGCCCGCATCGGCGCGGCCGAGGTCCCAGCCCCCTACAACAAGAAGCTGGAGAAAATCGTGTTCCCCGGTAAAGCCGACGTGATCGTGACCGCCAAAGCACTGCTCGGCAAGAACTAGGCTAGACGCTGATGGCGAACGTCCAGATGCCGCGTCTGTCCGACTCGATGGAGACCGGCAAGATCCTGCACTGGCTGAAGAAGGAAGGCGAGGAGGTCAAAAAGGGCGAGCCGCTGGTCGAGATCGAGAGCGACAAGGCCAACATCGAGGTGGAGGCCTACGCTTCCGGCAAGCTGAGCAAGATCGTTGTCCAGGAAGGCGAGAGCGCGCCGATTGGCGCAGTGATCGCCGAGATCGGGGGCGCCGCCGAGCCCGTATCGAAAGCGGAACAGCCGGCCGCCCCGAAAGGCGAGACGCCCGCGACGCCAGAAGGCCAGGCGGAGGCGGCCGGGCCCAAGCAAGACGCGAGGCCGGTGTCCGCCGACGCCCCGAAACCACAAGCCACCAAGGCTGAGGCGCACGTCGCGCAGGCCGAGAAAGCCGTGGCCGCCACCGCCCCGACCGCCGCCGATGCCGGCGGGGAACAGTATCCGCACGGCGGGCCGGACGACCGAACCGAAGTCGGTGCGGCCGCGCAGGCAGCGCTGGATGTCATCCGGCGCCCGGCGGAGCAAGAAAACGGCGAGCGGCAGCGCGTCTCCCCCGTCGCCCGTCGCCTCGCCGAAGAACTCGGCGTCGACCTGCGCCGCGTCCAGGGGTCCGGCCCGGGTGGGCGGATCCAAAAAGAGGACGTCGAGGCCGCGGCCCAGCAGAAGACGCAACCGCGGGCGGCCGCGCCCGCCGCCGTCGCCCCCTCGCGCGAAGCGCGGCAAGCGACGGCGCGTCCCACCGGCGAGGTCGAGATCGTCGAGCTCTCCAAGCTGCAAACGACCGTCGCGACGCGTCTCGCCCAGAGTGCGCTCTCGGCGCCCCATTTCTACGTGACGTCGGAGATCGCGATGGATGACGCCGTCCGGCTACGCCAGATGTTCAACGAGGCGGTCGACAAGTCGGAGGCGATCAGTCTCAACGACCTGGTGGTCAAGGCTGTCGCACTGGCGCTGACAAAGTTCCCCGAGGTCAACGCCTCATGGGCCGAGGGCCGGATCGAGCGCAAGCGCGACATCAACATCGGGATCGCGGTCGGTCTTCCGGATCGCCTGATCGTGCCGGTGCTGCGCAACGCCGACCAGAAGTCGCTCAAAGACATCGCCAGCGAGTCCAAGCAGCTGATCGAACGCGCTCGCAGCAACAAGGCGTCGGCGCAGGACTACATCGGCAACACCTTCAGCATCTCCAACCTCGGGATGTACGACGTCGACCAGTTCACCGCGATCATCAACCCGCCCGACTCGGGCATCCTCGCGATCGGCGCGATCGAGGACAAGGCCGTCGTGAAGGACGGCCAGGTCGTCGCCGGCAAGCGGATGCGGGTCACCCTCTCCGTGGACCACCGCGTCTTCTACGGCGTGACCGCCGCGCAGTTCCTGCAGGAGGTCAAGCGCCTGCTGCAGAGCCCGATGGCTCTGGTCCTCTAGCCGCGCCAGCCGCCGACCAGCTAACGGAGCGCGGCCGCGACGGCGCGGCCGGCAGTGCGACCCGAGAACAGGCAGCCGCCGAGGAAGGTGCCTTCCAGTGATCGATATCCGTGCATCCCTCCTCCCCCGAAGCCGGCGATCTCGCCCGCGGCATAGAGGCCTGGCAGGGGCGTTCCGTCGGATCGCAGGACGCGCCCGGACAGATCGGTCTGAAGGCCGCCCAGCGTTTTGCGCGTCAGGATCCGCAGCCGGACGGCGATCAGTGGGCCCGCCGATGGATCAAGGATCCGATGCGGCGTCGCGACGCGAATCAGCCGGTCGCCGAGGTAGCGTCGCGCGGCGCGAATCGCGAGGATCTGCGCGTCGTGGGTCATTCCGTTGGGGATCTCCCGGTCGCGGGCCGCGATTTCGCTTTCCACCTTGCCGAGATCCAAGCGCGGCTCGTCCGTCAGGGCGTTCATGCCGCGCACCAGATCGTCGACGTTGGTGGCGACCACGAAGTCGGCGCCGCGTTCCTTGAAGGCTTCGACCGGCGCCGGGCCAGACTTCGAGATCACCCGCCGCAAGAGCAGGCCGATGTCCTTGTTCGTCAGGTCGGGATTCTGTTCCGACCCGGACAGCGCGAACTCGCGCTTGATGATTCCCTGCGTCAGCACGAACCAGGAGTAGTCGAAGCCGGTCTTCCTCAAGTACTCGAGCGTGCCGAGCGTATCGAAACCGGGAAACAGCGGCGCGGGCAAACGATTCCCAGCGGCGTCGAACCACATGGACGAGGGTCCGGGCAGGATCCGGATGCCGTGGTGAGGCCAGATCGGGTTCCAATTCTGGATCCCCTCCACGTAGTGCCACATGCGATCGCGGTTGATCACCGTCCCGCCGGCGGATGCCGTAATGGCCAGCATGCGGCCGTCGACATGGGCCGGCACGCCACTGAGCATCTGCTGTGGCGGTTGACCAAGCCGGGCCGGCCAGTTCTTTCGGACCAGGTCGTGGTTCCCGCCGAGCCCGCCCGAGGTCACGATCACCGCTTGCCCGCGGAGCTCGAATTCCCCGATCGCGACACGCGAGCTGGGCCGTCCTCGGTCCACCGCGCTCGGCTCAAGGATCGCCCCATGCACGCCATCAACGGCGCCGCCGCTGACCGTCAGCGCGTCGACTCGATGCCGGAATAGCAACCTGACGAGGCCGCGCGACGCCGCCTCGCGCACACGCCGCTCGAAGGGCGCCACGACGCCGGGGCCGGTGCCCCAGGTCACATGAAACCGCGGCACCGAATTCCCCGGACCCCCGGCCAGCGAGCCGCCTCGCTCGGCCCAGCCGACGATGGGGAAGAACCGAATGCCCTGCGAGCGCAGCCACGATCGTTTCTCGCCGGCTGCGAACGCGATGTAGGCCTCGGCCCACTTCCTGGGCCACCGGTCTTCCGGCCGATCGAACCCGGCCGTCACCATCCAGTCCTTCAGGGCCCGCTCGTGCGAGTCGTGAACCCGCAGCCGGCGCTGCTCCGGCGAGTCGACGAGGAAGAGCCCGCCGAAGGACCAGAAGGCCTGCGCGCCCAGCCAAGGCGCCGGTTCCTGCTCGAGGAGGATGACTCGGCGACCGGCGTCGGCCAGCTCGGCCGTTGCCACCAGGCCGGCAAGGCCCCCGCCGACGACGATGACATCGGCGGGGTCAGGCATTGCCGCTACCATAAGGGCCACTGACGACAGCTTGAAGGGAACAGGAGGTAGATTCGTGCCGACATTCATGGACGTACACGATGGGATGCACGTGACTCCGCAGCAGCTCGCCGAAGCCCATCAGAAGGATGTCGATGCGCAAAAGGGTACCGGCGTCGAGTACGTGCGCTACTGGCTCGACTCCAAGGCTGGAAAGGTCTTCTGCCTCGCGAAAGGGCCGAACAAGGAGGCCGTCGCGGCCGTGCACAAGAAGGCCGGGCATCCCGCGAATGAGCTTTACGAGGTCAGCGAGGGCCAGTAGGCCCAGGTCTCTAGCCGCCGAAGGCTTTGCCCAGGCGGCGGCGGATCTGACGCCAGGACAACGCGTCTCGTACGCGGTCCAGTCCGCGCCGTGACGGAGGAATCGCCTCCGGCTTGTAGCTGGCGCCGAACTCGCTCGCGTACGCCACCAGGTCGCGGAGCTCGAGCAGGGGGATCGCGTACTCTCTCGTAACCTCTCGGAGCAAGCGCGCCGTCCGTTGCTGGACGCCCGGGCTTTCTGGGCGGCAGAGCGCCAGAGGGCGGGCATGCTGCGCGCGCATGCCCTCGGGGTGGATCACGATCCTCCCCCAGCACAGCACGGCCCCTCCGAACATGTAAGGCTCTTCGCGCAGCGCCCGGGTCATCGGCGCGATGTCGTGATAGGCGTAGATGCCGCAGCTACACGCCGGCTCCGGCGACATCCGCTCCTCGTCGTGCCGGTGCAGTCCAGCGCGGGCGAGGCGCAGGCCAGGACGGGTTTGACATTCCGCGTCGAGCCGATCAAGGGGCGGCCAGAGCGTCTCGGCGACCGGCGATTGGAGGCGGCCACGGGTCCAGGCATCGTCGGGGTCCACGCGCCAGAAGCGATAGCCGACGGCGGGGATCATGCCGGAGTTGTCGCCGGAACCTCTTCTTCCCTCTCCGTCCGCTGCGGCTCGCGCTCAGGCGCAAGCAGCGGCTCAGAGATCGGTTCCGGTATTTCGATGACCCTGACAGGCTTGCTCGTGAATCCCATGATCCAGCCCTCGTTTTCACAGTAACAAAGAACGGCGTTCTTGAGGCGAATCGCTATTGCCTATACTTCGGCAGCGTGCAGCCGGCATTTCCTAAAAGACTGATAACTGCGCTGCCGCTGATCGGGATAGCACTCCTTGCGATGGCCGCCTGTTCCGGGTCACCGCCGACCGCGGCGCCGCAGAAGTCCGCCCAGCTGGGTGAAGAGCTTCCACCGCCGTCGCCCCTCCCTGTAACAACGCCCGCAGCCACGCCGACCGCAGCGCCAGGCGCCATGCCCGCCAACCTGCTGATCGCCGACCGGGCGAACAACCGTGTGATCGAGGTGACGCCCGACCGCAAGATCGTCTGGGAGTTTCCGCGACCCGGTGACCTGCAGCCCGGTCAGCGATTCCGTTGGCCGGACGACGCGTTCTACGCACCCGACGGGAAATCGATCGTCATCAACGAGGAGGAGTCGCACGCGATCGTGCTGGTCGATTATGCGACTCACCGGATCGTATGGCAGTACGGCGTGTCGGAGCGTTTCGGCTCGGCCAAAGGCTATCTCAATGGTCCGGACGACGCCTACATGTGGCCCGACGGCAACGTCGGGGTAGCCGACATCCGCAACTGCCGCCTGATCCTCATCGCTCACGACACGAAAGCCATCAAGACCCAGCTCGGTCGGACGGGCTACTGCGCCCACAATCCGCCGAAGAGTTTTGGCTTGCCGAATGGCGACACGCCGCTGGCCAACGGGCACGTCCTGATCACCGAGATCCTCGGCTCCTGGGTGAGCGAGGTCGGCTGGGACGGCACGGTTTACTGGACGACGCGGGTGCCGGGCATCCGCTATCCCTCGGACGCGCAGATGCTCCCGGACGGGAACATCCTGCTGGTCGACTACTCCCGCCCTGGGCAGGTCCTGATCATGACGCCGAAGGGGCAGCCCATCTGGCGTTATGCGCCCAGGTCCGGCCCGGGAATGCTGGACCACCCATCGCTGGCGATCGAGCTCGGCAATGGGCTGATCGCGCTGAACGACGATTTCCGCAACCGGGTGGTGGTCATCGATCCAAAGACGAACCAGATCGTCTGGCAGTACGGCGTCAACGACCGACGCGGGCGGACCGATGGTTTGCTGTTCGTTCCGGACGGCATCGATCTGAAGCCGCCGAACTGGGGCAATCCTGCATAGCACGACGTGTAAGCCGAACTAGAGTCCGCGCGTCAGGCGCCAGCCAGCATCGGGGCCAGTGATCGGCGCAGCAAGGAGCAGTGGAACCTCGGCCTTGTGGGCGCCGGCATCGATGAGCAATGTCCCGACGCGCGTTCCAGCGGCGAGCGAGGCCGGCAGCTCGTCGAGCCTCACCTGGCGCGAGACGGCCGTCCCATCGAGCAGCACCCAGGTGACCGACCGGCTCGCCACGATCGCCCCCGCCTCGTCCCATGGCGTCCGGAAGCGGGCGATGACATCGCCGCGACTGACGATCGAGTGCGCATGCAGCGACGGGGTAAGCCCTAGCAACAGCGCACTGGTTGCCTTGAAGGCGCCAGCCAGCGCGTTAGGCTGTCCCATCACTGCGCCGTAAACCCGCACCGAAAGGCCGTCGATCGTCAGGTCGGCCGCCATGACGAAGCATCCGCCGGCCTCGTCGGTGTGCCCGGTCTTGATCCCCAGGACGCCTCCCTGGCCGAGGAGGGTATCGAGATTGCGAACGACGCCCGCCACGGGAAGGGTCGCTTGCGATTGGGCGACGATCTGCGCGAAAACCGGCTGCAGCATCGCGGTTTGTCCAAGCTTGATCAGATCTCCCGGGATGCTGACACTCAACGGCGAGAACCCGCTGACATCCGCGTAATGGGTCGCGCTCAGGCCCAGCGCCACCGCTCGCGTGTTCATCTGGGCGACAAAGGCGGGCACGGAGCCGAGGTCCCAGGCCGCCAGCATCTCGGCGTAGTTACTCGCCGAAGGCAGGAGCAACCCCTGCAGTAACTGGTACTCACTCAGTTGTTCCCCCGCTACCACCGGAAGTACGGACTCACCCTGGTTTCGCTCGGCGAAAAAGGTGTTGACATCGGCGCGGGTGACGGTGAGCGCCGGACCGGGTTCGTTCAGCACCAGCGGATGGTCTTCCAGAACGAGGAGCGCCGTCATCATCTTGGCGGTGCTCGCCATGGGCACCGGCGATTGTCCGCCGAAGCTCCCGACCTCGCCGATGCCGTCGACGGACAGGGCCGCCTTGCCCTGCGCGGGCCAGGGGAAAACGGGCGCGGCTCCAAGGAGCAGCTGCGCTGGGACGACGGAGGTCGCCGCGGTTACCGGCAGCGGGCGGAAGTACTGGAAGGCCGCGGCCGCCAGCACCAGGACGAGCAGGTACGGAAGTGGACGGCGAACGAGTGAATTGTGCGCTAGCGCCAGGCGATCGGCGGTCCGAGCACCGGCTCGGCCAGGCCGAGGATCTCACCCCGATTGGGGAAACGACGCAATTTGACCTTGCTGAAGATGAGCTGGTCGTCGAGCGCCACCTCGAAGCGCCCCTTGCTGCCCGTGCGCAGGGACACTTCGATCATGATGGGCGCCCAGGCCCCGAGGATCTCAGCCGCCAGACCGACGGCTTGGTCCAGGTAGTTTCAGGGAACGCAGTATTCGATCGTGACGCGGTGCTTGGGGTCAATCACGAGCCAAGCGTATCAGCGATTCCGGCCGATGCGTCCGAGATGCGTGTCCTGAAAGCCGGTCGGTAGCTTGAGGCCGTAACCGAGGAGCCGATCCACGCCGATGTGGCCGAACCAGATGAGCGCAATGGGCAGGTCCGCGCTCGCGCTGGCCAGAACCCCAACGATTCCGATGAGCCCGGGCAGCAGCCAGCTATGACCGAGGTTGTAGACCGCGGCGCCCGCGCGCGGGCCACGGAGGTAGCCGAGCATGAACAGGTCCGGAGCAAGGATCAGCACGGCGTAGAGCAGCCACGCGCCGGAGTACTTCCAGAACAGGAGCAGCGAAAGCACGAGCATCATTCCACCTTCGAGCCGCTGCAGCACGATCGGATCGAGCAGGAAGGCGAGCGGACCGCGGCGAGCATCCCGGCCCGTCATGGCCGCGGGGTACGAATGGCGGCCGGTGGTCCCGCCAGGGCACGGACGAGCCGGTCGATCGACGAGCCGACGCCATAGATCTCGCTCGGTTTTGCGAGCGCCTGCGGATCGCTGGGTGTGGCCGGGCGGGTCCCTTTCGGTTTTGGGACGGGCGCGATGCTGACCGGGACGCCGACCCGACGCGCTCGCTCGATGTAGGCATTGGCCGCGTCGCCGAGTTTGCCGCTGGCGATGATGCCATCGAGATCTTTGAAGCGCCGCACCAGCTGGGCGGCGGTCTTCTCCCCCACACCAGGAACACCAGGCAGCCCGTCGGATGGGTCGCCGCGCAGCACCGCGTAGTCGCCGTAGGAACGGCCCGGGATGCCGTACCGGCTCTCGACTTCCGCCTCATCGACCACGAGCAGATTGCCGATTCCTTTCTGCGTATAGAGCACGGTGACGTCCGGATCGCGCACCAGCGAAAAGAGGTCGCGGTCACCGGTCACGATCTCGACCTTGCCGGTGATCTTCGGCAGCAGCGAGGCGATCACGTCTTCGGCCTCGAAGCCCGCCGCCCCCATCACCTCGACGCCAATCGCGCGCAGCACCGCGTGGATGATCGGCTCCTGTGGCTGGAGCTCCGGAGGCATCGCGCCGCGCTCGAGACGCTCCGTCTTGTAACTCGCGATCACCTTCACCCGAAATGCCGGCCGCCAGTCTTCATCGGTCGCGACCACGAGCGCCTTGGGCTTCCGGTCGGTGACCAGGCGAGCCAGCATGTCGAGGAATCCGCGCACGGCGTTCACCGGCTGGCCGTCCGGAGCCTTGAAGGCGCCGACAGGAATGCCGAAGAAAGCGCGGAACATCAGGCTCGAGCCGTCGAGGAGGAGCCAGTCCGTTGCCATGGTCTCTCGATCGTATCCGAGCGTAACAGCGAACTCAGGATTAGTCGCTTCTTAAAATATCTTGACCGTTATCCTAGTTTGGCGTAGGGTGAAGCCGCTCGGAGTGGGCCGGGCGTGCAGTAGGGTCGCTATTTAGTCAGGGAGGGGAACTCATGACAGACCCGGGGATCACCAGACGGCAGATCATCAAAGTTGCCGCGGCGGTTGGCGCCCTCGGTGCGGTGGGCCTCCCGTCGGTAGCATTCGCCGAGGGGGACGGCAAGGGAGCCGGAAGGATAAGGTGGGACCTGATCGACATCAGCCCTCCCGATGTCAGAGCTGGCGGGGACGACACAGCGAGCTCAGAGGGTGAATTTACGCTGACCCTGACGGGCAGTGGAACGTTCCGGCCCGGGCATCCTCGTCAGGTGACCGGTGGTGGGACATGGAGCACAACCAATCCGGATGTGCCGGGCAGCGGCACCTATCGGGTGACGGAGCTCGTCAGCTGGGTTCTCGCGCCGGGCCACCTGCGGCCACCCCTCGTCGACCACATCGGAAGCCTCGCCGATACGCGCGCTGGACTGGCTGTCCTCCGCATCAAGTACTCCGATGGACTCGACGGAATCCTCTTCGTCAGCTGCAACCTGTTTGGCACGCCGCCGTCCGTTGACGAGGGGATCAATGCTTCGAGGGGGTTCGTGAACTTCTTCATGCCGGCGCCCCCGGGGTTCGGCAAGCACTCGAACCGCACCCTGTTCCACGCGCTTCACGGGGAACAGGAAAACTAGCTCACCGCAACGTATGTGTAGCTAAGCGGATCGTCCGGGGAGACGCCGCTAGGCGTCTCCCCACTTTCAGGCAAGCCTAAGAGGATAGGAGGGAAATGGCATGTTAGGCAATCAGTTGATTTCCGAGCCACTCGGTCGGTTCAGCGGTGTTCGGGGGCGGCGACGGTTCTGGCTCCTGGCTGGGGCCGCACTCCTGGCGGCTGCCCTGGTTGGCTCCGCCACCCGATCGATAACCGCAGGCGCCGAGAGGGAGGGCGATCACCAGGTCGCCGGCGCGGGGAAGACCATCATCGAGGGTGGGACCGGCGCCCCGTCGTTCATCCCAGTGATCACAGTGCTCGCCTTCCACGCCAGTGGGCAGAGCGGGCACTTCGAATGTCTGGCTCTCGCGCCGACGACCGCATCTGGCGCGCCAGAGAGCGGGCAGTTCGAAGTCAACGCGATGTACGTCACCGGAACGGTCAGCTCGGTGCAGGTATCGGGCGGCACCGCCGTACTGAAGGGGACGGCGACCGTGACCGGGCTCGGAGCCGGACCCAGCCAGGCCTTCACATTTACGGTGAAGTCGGGAGGCCCCGGCGCCACAGCCACGCTGGTCATTTCGGGGTTGACTTTCCATGAGATCCTGCTGGAGGGCCAGGTCACGATCCATTAGCTAATGAGCGAGCGAGAACCGCTTCGCATTAATCGCCGAACCGCGCTGAAATGGGGCGTCCTGGCGGCGGCTACACCAGCGTTGAGTGGGCTGCCGCTCGACGCCTTCGCCTCCAGCGACAGCGCCGTCCTGCTCTGGAACGAGGCGGCGCTACAGGGGGTCAGGGATTCGAAGCTCGGGCCGCCCATGGTGGCCCGGGCCCTCGCCATCGTCCACACCTGCATCTTTGACGCCTGGGCCGCCTACGACCATCAGGCTGTCGGGACCCGACTCGGCGGCGCTCTCCGCCGGCCACCTCGGGAGCGCACGCTGGCCAATATCAACACGGCGATCAGCTTCGCGGCGTACCGGGCGGCTGTCGATCTATTCCCTGGTGACCGGGGGAGCGTTCTCGACCCGCTGATGCGCCGGCTCGGTTATGACCCCGCCAACACGACGGACAACATCAGCACACCCCAGGGAGTCGGGAATGTGGCCGCCCGGGCGGTCCTCGATTTCCGGCACCGGGACGGCGCGAACCAGCTGGGCGACGAGCCTGGTGGGAAGCCTGGCGTCGCCTACTCGGACTACACGGGCTACAAGTCGACAAACGATCCGATGGATCTGAGGCCGGGCAGCAAGTTCGACCCTGCGACTGTCCACGACCCGAATCGCTGGCAGCACCTGCGCTACATCGATGCGAGCGGAGCCGACTTCACCCAACCCTTCGTCGGCGCCCAATGGCAACACGTCACGCCGTTCGCGCTCACCAACGTCGCCCAGCTACGATCGCCGACCGGGCCAGCCAGGTTCGGCTCCGCGGCATACGAGTCGCAGGCCCGCGCTCTGCTCGCCCTCAGCGCCGGTCTCAACGATGCGCAGAAGATGATCGCCGAGTACTGGGCGGATGGGCCGCACTCCGAGCTGCCGCCCGGGCACTGGGACCTCTTCGCCCAGTTTGTCTCACGCCGTGACCATCATGGTGCGCACAAGCACGGGGTCGACGCCGACGTCAAGCTCTTCTTCGCCCTGACGAACGCCGTCTTCGACGCGAGCGTCTGCTGCTGGGACAATAAGCGATTCTACGACTCGGTCCGGCCGATCACCTCCATCCGCTACCTCTTCCGAGGGCAACAGGTACGTGCCTGGGGTGGCCCGTATCGGGGCACCCGACTGATCGATGGTGCGGACTGGCTGCCCTATCAGGCCTCAACGTTCCCGACGCCGCCCTTCCCGGAGTACAGCTCGGGTCACAGCACCTTCAGTGCGGCCGGGGCGGAGATCCTGAGACTCTTCACAGGGAGCGAGACGTTCGGGGCTTCGGTCACGTTTCCGGCGGGCAGCTCGAAGTTCGAGTCCGGAGCCGTGCCGGCCGCCGATCTTACCCTTCGCTGGGCAACGTTCGGCGAGGCCGCCAACCAGGCCGGATTCTCGCGGCGCTACGGGGGGATCCACTTCGAGCAGGGCGACCTGGACGCCAGGTCCGCCGGCCGCCGCGTCGCCCGGCAGGCGTGGGCCAAGGCGCAACGCTATATCAGCGGTGCTGACGACGACCGCGATCACGGCGACGAGAACGATGACCGCGAAACAGACTAATTACGGCGCCCGGCGGTAATGTCCGCTTGCGGCTTGAGCGTCGCCTCGAGCTGGGCACCCAGCGACAGGATGCTGTACTCGTCACGCGGCCGGCCGACGAGCTGGATGCCGATCGGGAGCCCCGCCTTCGAGGTGGCCAGCGGAAGGCTGATCGCCGGCTGCCCGGTGCCGTTGAATGGGTGCGTAAAGCTCAACCAGTCGAGAAACTCGCCGGACGCCGTGTCGACGTCCTGGCCCAGCGTTCCGATCTTCGGCGCGGGATCGGTGAGCGTCGGGGTGAGCAACACGTCGATCTGGTCCCAGGTCGCGATCAGCCGTCGCGCCTGCTGATGGAGCTCGGTCAACGCCTTCAGGTAATCGACCGCCGTCGACAACGGCGCGGCTTGAAACATCCGTTCATTGAGAGGGTCGAGCAACTCCGGCCTGGTGATTGGTAACGCGCCGACGGCCGTGACGGCAAGGATCTGGATCAGCGGGCGAAACTGCCCGAGGTCGGGTTTCACCCGGCTCACACGATGCCCGAGGCGGGCCAGCTCCGCCGCGACGGACTCGACGGCGGCCGCGACCTCCGGGTCAACCGCAGCCGGCGCATCGATGGTCCATCCGACACGCAGCAGCGCCGGCTTGCGCTGCGCCGCCGCGAGGAATGGTTCCGGAATCTCAGCCCAATACGGATCGCCAGGCAGGTGGCCGCTCATGGCGTCGAGGCCGAGCGCCGCATCCGCGACAGTCCGGCCAATGATGCCGCTGGTGGCGAGCCCCGCCCAGTCTTCCCCGAGCAGCGGCCCGCTCGAGATGCGGCCCCGCGATGGCTTCAATCCGACAACTCCGCAACACGAGGCGGGGATGCGGATGGAGCCGCCGCCATCGCCCCCATGGCTCAGGGCACACAAGCCCGCCGCCACGGCCGCGGCCGCGCCGCCACTCGATCCGCCGGCGGTCCGGCTCTTGTCGACCGGGTTGCGGGCCGGTGGGAACATCGGGCCTTCGGTAACGGGCCGCGTCCCGAACTCCGACGCGTTCGTCTTGCCCAGGATGACGGCACCCTCGTTCTTCAGCCGGCCGATGGCAAAGCCGTCGACCTGGGCGGTGGACGTCTCGAACACGCGGGAGGCGAGGCTGTTGCGATACCCGGCGAGGGCCGACGTCTCCTTGATCGAGACCGGCACCCCGTCGAGCAGGCCGAGGTGTTCGCCCCTCGCCACGCGCTTTTCCGCCGCGGCGGCCTGGCTTTCCGCCAGCTCCCTGGTCAGGAGAACGTAGGCATTGAGTTCTGGGTCGATCGCCTCGATGCGCCCGTAATAGAGCGCGACGAGTTCGCTCGGCTTGACCTGCCTGGCCGCGACGGCGCGCGCCTGCTCGAGGGCACTCTTGACTGCCCAGCCGTCATCGATCACCCGCTAACTTTATCGACGACGCGGGAATCCCGCGAACACTACCGCCACTGCCAGGAGGAGAGGATCGCGGCGAAATCGCCACTGCGCATTTGCTCGAACTGGCTCGGTGGCGCCGCCAGCGCGACGATGTAGGTGGTCGTGCCGTAGTTGACGAAGAGAAGCTGGCCACTGGACTGCGGTGTTTCGATGTCAACGCGGAGCGCTGGAGTGCCGCCGATCGTGGTCGACGTCAACGTTCCGAGGTGGGCCTGCATCTGGGCGGCGACCTCGCCCCAGTGGTTCTGGATGTCCGCCAGAGGGACCAGCTGGCCGAAGTCCGCCACGTCGAACTCGGATCGCTCACCACTGGAACGCCTGGCCAGCGCGAGGACCACCCGCCGACCCGCGACGAAGCTGGTAGTCGTCGGGACCCAACCGCGCGGGGCCTTTACGGAGAAATGACCGTCGGACGCCACCGCCGGCCCCCCCAAATTCAGCGAGATCAGGACGCCGATGGCGATGACGGCGACGATCGCCAGGATGCCGGCCGGAAGCAGCAGCGTCCAGTTCGGTTGCCTCGTACCCGACGCTCCAAGAGCAGGGAACGGCTGTGGCGTACTCGGAAGAGCGGGGTCCGGCAACGGGCCGCCCGCGGTGACGGGCGGTGCCCCCGCATCGGCGACCGTCAGCGGCATGTGGCAGTGCGGGCAGACGGTCTCCCCCTTGATGTACCACGTCCAGCAGTTGCGGCAGACAGCCCGGCTCACGCGTGACCCTCAGGAAACGCAACGGTTGGTCTTCGCAATCCCGCTGCGACGGGCCTGAAACGAAACAGCCCGCCACAACGCTGGCGGGCTGCTGTATGAAAGAGGGTCGGCTTAGCGGGACTCGACCGCGGCTTCGACCTCGATTTCCTTCTTGGCCGCAGCTGGGGTCGGCGCCGGGACCGCCTCGAGGTCGATCTCGAGCTTGACATCGTCACCGAGCAGGAAGCCGCCGGCCTCGAGTGCCTGGTTCCAGGTCAGGTCGTAGTCCTTACGGTTCAGCTTGGTCTCGGCGGAGAAGCTCACGCGGCGGTTGCCCCACGGGTCCTTGCCCTCGCCGTTGAAGCTGGCGTTGAGCGTGACCTCCTTGCTTTTGCCGCGGATGGTCACGTCACCGATCACCTTGAAGTCCGAGGGCTCCTTACCTTCGACGCGCGTGCTCTTGAAGGTGATGGTCGGGTATTTCTCGACGTCAAAGTGCCCATCGGCGCTGCGCAGGTGGTTGTCACGCATCTCAACCCCGGTATCGACGGTCGCCGCATCGAGGACAACGTCGACTTTCGCCGTGTTCAGGTTGTCGTTGTCGACCTCGATGTAGCCCTCTTTGGCCTTCATCTGGCCGCGCACTTTCGACATCATGTGCCGGATCGTAAACGTGACGCTGCTATGACTCGGATCGATTGCCCACTTCATCTAACTCGGTCCTCCCGGTCTCTCAAGGATTTGTTGCGTATACAACAATCGCTAGAGCAAACAGTTTGATGGGACAATCTATTCCGTATGGCCGCCGAGCTCAAACCTGCCGAACTGCGTGCCTGGGCGGCCTTCCTAGATGCCCAGGCCGCCCTACTCCGCCAGCTGGAATCGGAACTCATCGAAAAAGAGAACATGACCCTCGCCGAGTTCGACGTCCTCATCCAGCTCGGGATGGCCCCCGACCGGCGCCTCCGCATGACGGAGCTGTCGGAGCGGGTCCGCCTGAGCCGCAGCGGTCTTACCCGCCTAGTCGACCGCCTGGTTCAGGCCGGCCTCGTGAAGCGGGGCAAGTGTGCCGAGGACCGGCGGGGCACCTTCGCGATCTTGACGACGGTTGGCGGATCCCGCCTGCACCGTGCCAGGCCGGTCCACCTGCGCGGCGTCCGGGAGCATTTTGGCAAGCGCCTATCCGCAGCGCAGCTGTCTGCGCTAGCCGATGCCCTAGAGCCGCTCGGGCGTCCCATGCGGACCACACCGGCCGGCGCCGACTGACCGATGTCGCAAAAGTGGCGCACCATGCTTGGTGTTTCGCTGGGGGCGTTTTGCCCACCGATCGGCATCAGCACGATTTCAATCGGACTCCCCGTGATCGCGGGTGCGTTGCACCAGCCGGTCACGTCGGCGGAATGGGTGATCGTCACCTACGTGCTCGTCATCACGTCGCTGCTGATGACGTTTGGGCGACTGGGCGATCTGATCTCGACCAAGCGGCTTTATGTTGTGGGCTTTGTCGTCTTCACGCTAGGCGCCCTCGCCAGCGGGCTCAGCCCCGGCTTCGGATGGCTGCTCGCGAGCCGCGCGTTGCAGGGGCTGGGCGGCGCGATGATGTTCTCGGTTGCCGCCGCCATCGTCACGCGTGCCTTCCCGCCGACTGAACTAGGCCTGGCGCTCGGCATCAATGCCGTCTTCATCTATGCCGGGCTCACCGCCGGGCCCCTAATCGGCGCATTCGTCCTCGTCACCGGGTCGTGGCGCGGTCTCTTCCTTGTCAACCTGCCGCTCGGCCTCGGCGGCATCCTCCTCGCGCTGCTCTTCTTGCGCGAAGATGCCAGGCCGCAACGCCGAGAGCCCACGCGCTTCGACGTTCCCGGTGCACTGCTGGGCTCGCTCGCGCTCTTCTGCCTCTTGCTTCTATTGAGCCAGGCCCCGAGCTGGGGCATCCTGTCGCCCGCCGTACTCGGCCTGCTGGTGCTGAGCGCCGGGCTCGCGATTGGCTTCGTCCGATGGGAACGCCGGGCTTCAGCACCCATGGTCGACCTTTCGATGTTCGGTGACCGGCTCTTCTCGGCGGCGCTGGCCAGCAGCGTGCTGGCCTACCTCGCGATCTTCATGCTCAACCTGCTGGTCCCCTTCTACCTAATCCACGGGCTGGGGTTCGATTACTTCCACGCCGGGATCCTGCTGACACCGGTGCCGGTCGCGATGCTGGTCTTCGCGCCAATCAGCGGCTGGCTCTCGGACCGCGTCGGGTCGCGTGCTCTGACCTCGGGCGGGATGATCCTGGTTGCCATCAGCTTCTACTGGTTGAGCCGGCTCGGGCTTCATCCGAGTTACGCCGACCTCGTCCCGCCACTGCTGGTCAACGGAGTGGGCACCGGTCTCTTTACGTCGCCGAACAACAGCGCCGTGATGGGCGCGGTGCGAGCGGCGCGAACGGGGACCGCGGCCGGCCTGCTCGCCACCAGCCGCAATCTCGGCATGGCGCTGGGCACTGCCACCGCCGCCGCCGTCATCGCGTTTCGAATACCGGCCCACCTGGCCGAGCATGCCGGACCGACGGCGGCCGCGCTCGCGTCGTATCAGGACGGCTTCCTGGTCGCCGGCATCGCCGCGCTGCTGGCCGCGGTGACGTCGATGGTGCGCGGGTCCGCGGCCTCGGCCGATCAGTCGTCGCGGGCCGTCGAGCAGCAGGCGATCGGGTAAGCTCGAAACCGCCAGTGCTGCGCCACGTTGCCCTCTTCCGCTGGAAGCCGGAGACCACCGCCGAGGACGTGTCCAAGGTCGAGGCGGCCCTGCATCAATTGCCCGCCAAGATCCCGTGCATCCAGTCCTACCGATACGGCCGCGATCTCGGCGTCCAGTCCGGCAACGCCGATTTTGCGCTGGTGGCGGACTTCAGTGATCAGGAAGGGTTGCAGACCTACGCGAACCATCCGGACCACCAGGCGGTGATTCAGAACCTGATCCGGCCCATTCTCGCGCAGCGCGAGGCGATCCAGTACGTCATCGACCACTCGGATTAACGTGACGGCCGCGCCGGCTGTCCTGCGCACAACCGTTGCGAGCAGCTGGTCGTGGATGCGCCTCGACCTGGCGGTTCGGCTCGTCCCGCTCACCCTTGTCCCCTTCGTCTTCAGCTGGCTAACCGGGACGCCGCTGCGCGACCTCGGGCTGGTGATCACGCATCCATCGCGCGACCTTCTCGTGGCGATCCCCGCCGCGGCGGCAGGCTTTGCCATTGCCGCGGCCTTCAACGTCTATCTCTCGCGCCGCAGCGGCCGCTGGTTCGTGCCCACGGAGCCGGACCTGCTCGTGCAGAGCGCCTATTACCTTGTGCTCAACGCCCCCATCGAAGAGTGGTTCTTTAGGGGATTCCTGCAGGGCAGCCTGGCTCGCTGGTGGAACGCGCCGTTGCTCGCCGTGCTCACAGCCACCGCGGTGTTCGGCGCCTATCACTTCATCGATCGCTGGGGTTGGCGCCCGGTCGTCGGGGCGACGGCCGCTGGCCTGACGCTGGGTCTGATCTATCTCTGGCAGCCGTCGCCGCCATCGTTACTCGCCCCCGTGGTGGTCCACGCCGCGATCACCTGCGGCTTTCTCAGCCTCGGGCCCTACCTCGTGTATCGCTGGCGCCTGGTCGGTCGGGGCTAGCCTTCTTCGGGCTGGCCCAGCCACTCCCGCTGCTTGTAGCCCCAGTGGTGGCGCGCGTAAATCCGGCGAAGCGTGCCCGACCGGCTACGTGTGACCAGCGATTCCGTCTCCGCCCAGTTCATGTGGTACTTGACGCCCTGGAGCATCTCGCCATCGGTGATCCCGGTGGCGGCGAAGAAAACATCGTCGCTACGGACCAGGTCGTCGATGCCGAGCACGCGGTCGAAATCCGCGCCGGCGGCTTCGGCTTTCTCTTTCTCTTCGGGGTTGCGGGCGTAGAGCTTGCACTGGATCTCGCCGCCGAGGCATTTCAGCGCGGCGGCAGCCAGCACGGCTTCGGGCGATCCGCCGATGCCCATGAGCAGGTCGAGACCGGTGCCGTCGATGGCGGTCATGACGGCGCCGGCGACATCGCCGTCGGTGATCATCTTGATGCGGGCGCCCGTCTCGCGGACTTCCTTGACCAGCCCCTCATGTCGCGGCCGGTCGAGGATGACCACCGTGAGATTGCTGACGCGCATGCGCTTCGCTCGAGCAACCCGTTGCAGGTTGACCGCCACCGGGTCATCGATGTTCAGCGAGCCGGCAGCATCGGAGCCGGTCGCAATCTTGTGCATGTAGTGGACGTGCCTGGCGTCGTAGAGCGACCCGCGCCCGGCGGCCATGGCGACGACGGAGATCGCGTTGGGCAGTCCCTTCGAGAGCAGCGTCGTGCCGTCAATCGGGTCAACCGCCACATCGACTTGCGGAGGCTCGCCGGTGCCGATCCGCTCGCCGATGTAGAGCATCGGCGCTTCATCCTTCTCACCCTCGCCGATGACGACGATCCCATCCATCGTGACGAGGCCGAGCGCACGCCGCATGGCGTCGACCGCGGCGCCATCGGCGTTGTTCTTGTCCCCCCGGCCCATCCAGCGCGCACTGGCCAGAGCCCCGGCCTCGGTGACCCGAACCAGCTCGAGGGCCAGGTTTCGGCTGATCTCGGCAGACACGCTTTCGGTCGCCCCGAGCGGGCGAGCCATCAGGGCGTTGTAAAGGTCCTCAATGGACCTATGCCAACCGACCTGTGGTTGTTACGCTTGCGATGTTCCGGCATGGAATCCCGCACCTACTTTAGCTGGGCGGGCCGCCGGAGGGGAGAATTTTGGGAACCACAAGTCCGCCGCCCGTGACGGTTCCCGCCTGGACCCAGCGAGGATCGATCCGCGGTGCGCGCGCCGTGCTGCAAACCTTCCTGATCTTTCCGCTGATGGGCGCCTTCTCGCCGCTCACCGTGATCGACCGCTACCGGGTCAAGCCTCTCAAGGGCGGTGCGGTCTTCGTCTCCAACCATAGCAGCGCCCTCGATGCGGTCGTGATGCTCCAGGCGCTCCCCGCCCGCTTCCGCTTCAGGGCCTTTGTGGTCGCAGCCGCCGACTCGATCTTCAAGCGCAAATGGGAGGGGGCCCTGACGCAACTGCTGATCAACACGTTTCCGATTCCGCGGGCGGGTGGCGCCCGACCCGCGCTGGATCGATTGAAGGAACATCTCGCCCATCGCTGGTCGGTCGTCATCTTTCCCGAGGGGACGTTGTCCCGGACCGGCAATATCGGGACCTTCAAAAAAGGCGCCGCGATCCTGGCCATCGACGCCGGGGTGCCGATCGTGCCGGCCTACGTCGACGGCCTCTACGAGGTCTTTCCCCGGTTCCGCCGAATCCCCAGGCGGCACCCGGCGAGCATCAAATTCGGCGATCCCCTTTACCCGCAGTCGGGCGAGGACTACGACACCTTCATTGCCCGGACGGAGCAAGCCGTCCGCACGCTGGCCGGGCCCAAGGGGCTGCTGCGGGACGAGCCGGCGCCAACGGGCTCAGCCTCAGCCGAGGGCTCGAATTACTGGTACTGAAACGCACTTTGGGCGGCCTCCCTCATTGACATCCGCCACAGGCGGTGATAAGACTGGGCGGATCGTTTTCCTTAGGCCCCTTTAACAGAGGAGGAGTGGGACATTGATGCTGCCATTGATGGCGCGCGCTCGCACACTCGGATTGGCGATGGCCCTGGCAACCACAGGACTTGGCGCCGTCGCGACGGTTCCCGCCTCGGCTGACACCCAGAAGACGTGGAACATCACGGTTGGCGGCGAACACTTCGCGTCGTTCGCCTCGCTGAACCGCTTCTACGTATCGGACATCACCGTTCATCCGGGTGATCTGGTCAATTTCAATTGGGCAGGATTCCACACCGTCACCTTCAACCCGCCAGCCGGGAAATCCGTCCTCGATTACGTGTTTCCGCCGGGCCTGACCGGCTCCACTAGCCTGGACACGCCCACCACTTTCGTCAACGGGACTCCCGGCGGCGGTGGTGGACCGGGATCGCCCCCGCCGCCACCATTCACGCTCAAGATCGGAGCCAACCTCCCCAACGGGACCTACCACTTCCAGTGCATGCTCCATCAGTACATGCACGGCTCGATTCGGGTTACGCGGGGCGATCTACCGCGCACCGATGCTCAGAACCAGACGCGGGCACACGCGCAGATGGCAGCGGACATCGCACGATCGGTCGCCCTTAATGCCGCCTTGCTGCGTCGCGATAGCGAAGACGGCGCCCTGGTCGGCGCCGGCGATCGAACCATCGACTTGATCAACTACTATCCGACCGAAGTCCGCGTCCAGGCCGGGGAAAAGGTGACCTTTAGGCTGGCGAACTTTGGCGATCCGCACAGCGTCACCTTTGGCTACGCGAGTGCACCGCTGTCGCCCCCCGGTGAGATCTTCGCCTCGGCCCCCTCACCCGCAACCTACAGCGGCGGCAACCTGAACTCCGGGTACCTGATGTCCCGGAGCATGTTCAAGTACTGGAACCTGGCTGGGAAGCTACCCGGCTTCATACGCCGGAGCGAGTACACGATCACCTTCACGACGCCTGGGACGTATGGGTTCTACTGCACGATCCATGGCGGCATCCTGCCCAACGGCACCGTGGTCGGAATGAGCGGCCACGTCACCGTGGTGGCACCTGAAGACGACAACGGGAACCACGGAGACCGGGCAGCAAGCTGACCGGCTGTTCAGGAAATCGATAAGGCCGGGCACGCGCCCGGCCTTTATCTTTTTTGACGACGCACGTCTTAGGGAGCTCATAGGGTGCCCTCATGAGGGCTTCAATGTCGGCGCGCAGGATTGATCCTCATGGAGGCGTCGGACGGCGAGAGCACGGCCCTTCCCGCCTTTGCGGCGGTGGGCATCCTTGCCCTCTTCGTGCTGCTGTCGATCTCCGGCTACCTCATCCTGAGCGTGCGATAGGTCTCAGGCAGCCGCCTTCCCCAAGTTTCCCTAACGGCTAATGCCATTCGACCCTTGACTCTATGTCATTGCTGACACAAAATAGGTGATAGCGCTTATATCACGGGGGCAAAAGCGAGCGGGCCCATGCCACGGAGGTGGACTCGTTGGCAATTCTGATCTGGGCGATCGTCGCGATTCTCGTGATTCTCTGGCTGGCCGGCATCGGCTTTCACATCGGCGGCACCCTCATCTTCCTCTTGCTCTTGCTGGCGATCATCGGCGTCGTCTACCAGCTGTCCGTCGCGATGCGCACGGGCACCGGGCAGCACCACCACACCACCGAGGTCAGGGAGGTCGAGCACACAGACGTCTGACGTCGTCGCCGAAGGGAAAAGCGGCCGCCGGACCGCTTTTTTTGTTGCCCGGAGCCGTCTACAATTTGCCCACCGGCCACCCGTGCACCATGCCAGAGGCCGAGGAGGTGGGGAATGGACGACAGCGAGTTCCTGAAGCTACTGACCCACATCCACGACGAGATGCTGGAAGTGGTCAGAGAGCAACACCCCGCGCACGAGCAGTTCGCCGCCTGGCTGCTGGGACAGATCGAGGGGCGGCTCCGGATGCGTATCGGCACCGTCAAGACACCCTGAGCGCTCAGGCGCCGGCCGCCCGAATTCATCGCATCGTATCGTTCTAAGCACCATGGCCACCACTTCCCAACCGACCAGCGGCAGCTCCGCCGACGGTTGGACGCTGAAGCAGATCAGCAACGAGATCCCCCTCACCGACTCGGCTCGGGATGTGCTCGAAGTCGCGCAGCGATTCGCGGCACAAACCGGGGCACCCACCGTCGAACCCCTGCATGTGCTCTATGGCCTCGTGTTCTTGCCACGCAACCCCGCCCGTCGGGCTCTCGAAGCGATGGGGGCGAACATCGAGCAGCTGGAGACGCCTCGGGTCGGTGCTGGCAACGCCACACCCTCATCCTGGAAGACGGTGCCGATTGGCAGCGCGACGCGGTACATGCTAAACCACGCGCACCGGGAAGCCGAGCAGCTGGGCCACTATCGGGTGGATCCGCTTCACATGCTGCTCGCCCTCTTGTATAAGGACTCGACATCGACGGCAGAGGTGCTGGAGAAGGCCGGCGTGACCTTTTATGCGCTCCGCCAGTACCTCACGACGCCCGGCTCCGCGACCAAAGGACTCCGCAGCCGGCCACTGCCGTCGCTCGATGGCGTGGTGCGCGTGAGCCCGGTCTTCGCCATCCCGCTCGGTGCCACGATCATCGGGGGTGTCGGGCTCTGGTCCGGGGCCGCCCCGGGTCTCACGATCCCGCTGAGCATCTTGCTCGTCGTCGGTGGCTGGGTGACGTCACTCTGCATTCACGAGTTCGGCCACGCGTTCGTCGCCTTCCTGGGTGGTGACCGATCGGTCGCGTCCGCCGGCTACCTCTCGCTGAACCCACTCAAGTACACGCACCCCGTGCTCAGCATCGCCCTGCCACTTGTGTTTCTCCTGATTGGCGGGATCGGTTTGCCTGGCGGCGCGGTCTATCTCAACGAGCGTGCCATTCGCAACGATCGCTGGCGCACGCTCGCCTCGGCCGCAGGCCCGCTCGGCAACCTCCTGTTTGCCGTATTGATCGCATGGCCATTCCTCGTGTTTGGCGGCGTCCCGCCATTCGGCGACGTCCATTTCTGGGCCGCCCTGGCCTTCCTCGTCTTCCTCCAGGTCACGGCGATCGTGCTCAACCTGATTCCGATTCCTGGCTTCGACGGATTCGGAATGATCGCCCCCTGGCTGTCGATCGAGCTGCGTATTCTCGCCAGCCGGTTAGGGATGCTGCCCTTGCTGATTCTCTTCTTCCTGCTCTGGCGGGGCGGGCCGGTGAGCGCCGCGTTCTGGAACTTTGTCTACAGCCTGACGGGTCTTCTGAACGTGCCCGTCGATCTGATCATTTACGGCCAGCAGCAGATACCCCGCTTATAGGCAGCGCAACTTCTCACCCCACTACACTCACCCCGTGATCGCCGAGCGACCAGAGACCCGGGCGCTGCAAGCGCTCGACACGGACGCCTGCATCCGGCTGGCGCAGGATCTCGTCCGGATCCCTTCGGTGACCGGCAACGAGCGCGCGGCACAGGATCTCGTGGCGCTCGTGCTCGAGGAGGCGGGGCTCGAGGTCGACCGCTTCGAGGCGGACGTTAGCCGGCTCAAGGCCCATCCACGATTTCCCGGCATGGAGGTGGAGCGGACGGAGGCCGTGCTCGTGGCCGGCCTGCTGGGGCAGAAGGGGGAGCGATCGCTGGTCCTCAACGGCCACGTCGACGTCGTCCCGCTCGGAGACCGCCAGGCCTGGCATGCCTCTCCCTGGTCGGCACACATTCAGGCGGGGCGGATGTACGGGCGCGGCGCGTGCGACATGAAGGCGGGCCTCGCGGTCGGCATCAGCGCCGCCGCGGCCCTCAAGAAAAGCGGGCTGCCGCTACGTGGCCGGCTCGTTGTGCAAAGCGTCGTCGGCGAGGAGGATGGCGGCATTGGCACCTTCGCCATGGCGGATCGCGGCTATCGCGCAGATGCCGCCTACGTCCTGGAACCGACCCGGCTGCGGCTGATCCCGGCGCAGGCCGGCGCACTGACGTTCCGGCTACGGATCGGCGGCCGGTCGGCGCACGCCTCGGTTCGCTACGAGGGCGTCAGCGCGATCGAGAAGTTCGAGCTGGTCGAAGGCCGGCTCCGGCAACTCGAGCGATCCCTGAATCAGCAGCCACATCCACTCTTCCGCGACTACCCGATAGCCTACGCGCTCAATATCGGTCGCATTCGGTCGGGTTCATGGTCGTCGACCGTGCCCGACGAGTTGGAGTGTGAAGGTCGCGTCGGCGTGCCGGTCGGCATGGCGGCGGCGGAGGTGCGCCGTCAGTTTGCCGCGGCCCTCGCCGATGCCGCACAGCGCGATGGCTGGCTCAGTGAGCATCCGCCGCAGCTCGAGTGGTACGGGGGACAGTTCGATGCGGTCGAGGTTGACCCGGATCTTCCGGCCTTCGCGGCGCTCCGCGCCGCGCACACGCAGGAGTTCGATGTGCCGCCCGAGGTCGTAGGTGCTCCGTACGGATCCGACATGCGCTTGCTGGTGCACGAAGCCGAGACACCGGCCATCCTCTACGGACCAGGCGATATCCGCCAGGCGCACGCCACTGACGAGTGGATCGCGGTGAACGAAATCGTGCAGGCGGCCCGCGTCGTTACCGCCGCGGCAGCCCGATACCTCGCGGCCTGATCTCGACGCCGGCCTCCGCCAGGAGGCCACCCATCCAGGACTGCGCCAGCGAAAACGCGAGACGGCGCGCCGACGACTCCCCCCTATCGCCGTCTACGGCGCTGGCTTTGCTCGCCAGGTCAAGCGCGGACTCGCGCTCGGGCGCATCGAGCCGTTCGAGCTCCGCGCCCAGGGCGTCGAGCGCGTCGCCTTTGCGCAGCACACGCAGGACATCGAGCGCCAGCACGCTGGTGGTGCCCTCCCAGATGGGTAGCACCTGGGCATCGCGAAGGAGGCGCGGCAATCCGGTGTCTTCCATATAGCCTTGACCGCCGAAGCACTCGATCGCTTCGGACGCGACGGCCACCGCCTGCTTCGCGGTGTAGAGCTTGGCGAGCGCGATGCCGACTCGAAAGACCGCGGTATCGCCCGGCTTCGTCGTCCCCGCCTCGATCCGTCCCAGCAGCTGCGCCATCCGCATCGTGAGGTAGAGCGCGGCGTCGGCCTCCGCGGCCAGTTCGCGCAGCACATCGGCATGCAGCGGATGCTGCTCGAGCTTTCGACCGAACGCCTGGCGTTGGGCTGCGTATGCCTGCGCCAGCATCAGCGCACGGCGCATCGTTGCCGCAGCCGTGATCGCATTGTGCAGCCGCGTGATGTTGAGCATGGCGGTCATTTGCGCGAAGCCACGGTCGGCATCGCCGACCAGCTCCGCCTCGGCGCCGTCGAGCGTGACTTCACCGGTCGCCATCGCGCGGGTTCCCAGCTTGTCCTTCAGCCGATCGATGCGATAGTGGTTGCGGCGGCCGTCGGGACCATCGCGTGGCAGGAGAAAGAGCGCGAGGCCCCGCGTTCCGGCCGGAGCGCCCTCCGGTCGAGCCAGTGCGAGGGCGACCTCGCACCCGATGTTGGAGCAGAAGAACTTCTGCCCGAAGAGACGCCAGCGATTACCATCACGTTTGGCGACGACGGCGTTTTGCCCAACGTCAGAGCCGCCCTGGCGTTCGGTCATCCACTGGCCGGATGTCCACGCCTCGCCGGGATCGCGGCTGATCAAGTGCCCGAGCACCGCACGCGGCTGCCCGACGCCGCCCGCATCGGTGAGCACCCGGGCCGCGCCGTCGGTCATCGCGACCGGACATAAGTAGGTTGCGGTCGACGGCGCGAACAGGTAACACAGGGCCGCCTGCACGAGGCGCGCTTCGGCGCCGAGACGGGAGGGGTCCTCGTATGGCAACGCAACCAGCCCAGCTCGTGCGGCCACCGACGCAAGGTGCCGCCAGGCATCCGGGTAGACCACCTCGTCGACACGCTCGCCCCACGCGTCGAACGACCGCAAGAAGGCCGGCTGGCCTTCGCAGGCATCCCCCCACGCCTGGAGCTCTTCGGCAGCGGCCCGACCCATCTCGCGGAACGCTGGCTCGACCACGTCGAGGGTTTCGCGTCGAAGCCACGCCTTAAGCAGGAGACGCAGCGTCGGGTCAGCGTCCCGGGTGTTGGCCGGCAGCAGCTCCGGCATCACGCTGGCGCCTAGATCATCTGCCCGGTCACCGTGACCGGCTGGATCTTGAAGGTGACCCGGTGTTCGCCGGGTTCGAGCTCACGGAACTTCTTGCCGGTATAGCGATCGGAGAGGCGATCGATGACCTCGTGTTTCGGGTCGGGGATCAAGCTGACCAGGCGACCTCGGATCTGTGCGTAGCGGTCCGGGGTCTTCGGATCGACGAGGAGCATCGTCAGCTCGCGGTCGCGTTGCAGGTTCTTCGGCCAGGCACGATTGGTGTTGCTGTTCAGCCAGACGAAGCCGTCTTTCAGCTCGAACCACACCGGATTCAACTGCACGGAGCCGTCGTCCCGTTTGGTCGCAATCACGACCAGGATCGGCAACGCCGCCAACTTCCGAACCGCCGGGCTGAGCGCCGCTGCCTTCTTAGCGCCAGCCATCGATCGCGCCCGTGACGCGTAACGGCTCGATC
Organism: Candidatus Dormiibacterota bacterium; assembly: GCA_035544955.1. NCBI lineage: Bacteria > Bacillati > Candidatus Dormiibacterota > Candidatus Dormiibacterota bacterium. The sequence goes on along the minus strand of DASZZN010000034.1, from coordinate 83,952 downwards.
TGAATCTTGATCCGGCCGGTGCGGGGGCCCTGGTAATCCTTCTTGAGGTAGCGATGCGAGAGCTGATTGATGTGCTCCCCGCCGGGGTCTTCCGCCCAATTGACCATGCGCCCCTCGACCTGCGCCCAGCGGAACATTTCCTTCGGATCGATCAAGAGCAGCGTGATGCGCGGATCCCGCTGTAGGTGTTTGAACCAGCCACGATTGGTCCCGCCGTTGATCCAGAAGATCCCATGCTTTTGCTCGAACCAGACCGGCACAATCTCGACGGAACCGTCCTTGCGGTTGGTCCCGATGATCGCGGGAAAGACCTCCTGGGTAAACGCCTGCATTTTCGGGCTGAGCTCAACTGCCATCAGACGACCTCCCACTTGAATAGACGGGTGGCGAGCACCACCGTGATCCCGAGCCAGATGAATATACCGAGTAGATCGCCACGCACCGCCCAGAGCGAGGCGCCGTCGACACTGATGCTGCGCAGGGCGTCCGAGACATAAGTCAGCGGCGAGTATTGCGTGATCGTCTGCAGCCACTCCGGCATGCTGGAGCGCGCAAAGAAGATGCCGGAGAGGAACATCAGCGGCAGGGAAACGAGGTTCGCGATTGGCGCCGCGGTCTCCTCACTTTTGGAAGCCCCCGAAATGGCGAGGCCCATCGCCAGGAAGACGCCGCCACCAACGATGCCAACGATCAGCAGGTAGAGCAGGTTTCCCGCGAAATGGAAGTGAAAGACAAAGAACCCGACCGCCAGCAGGACCACAATCTGCAACGCCACCGTCGTTAGCCGGGTGACCAGCTGCGAGAAGAAGAAATCGCGAACCCGCATGGGCGTGGCCATCAGGCGACGAAGGATCCCTCGCTGCTTCCACTGGACGAAGGTGAACACCACGCCGAAGAGTCCGGTCTGCATGATCGACAGGGCAATCATGCCCGGCACCAGGAAATCGACGTAGGTCAGGTTGCGGCTTTGGACCGGCTGGGCCTGCAGCGTAAAAGCCGGCGCGATGCCGGCCTGGGCAAAGGAGGCTCGATCCATGAATTGGTTCATGATCGCGATCGCGACCTGCGAATTCTGGGGATTGCCCTGGTTGTAGTAGCCGGCGATGGCGGTCGATCCCTGGCCGATGGACGCCGGAAGGACCGCGACCAGGTCGCGGTTTCCCTGGGTGAGCTCGCGCTTTTCGGCATCCAGGCTGCCCAGGTGCAGCTTGACCGCCTTGATTCCCCGAAGATTGCTGATGATGGTGTCGCTCACCTGGTTGTGGGCCTGGTCGACGACGCTGATGTTGACCGAGGCGGTGCTCCCGCCAAAGTTGATCAAGCCGAAGATGCCCATGATCATCAGCGGCACCAGCAGGCTGAAGAAGATGGCACCGCGGTTGCGGAAATAGGCCTTTAGCGACGACCAGGTCAGCATCACGAAGGGGCTGCGTTTCACGCTAGCTTTCGCGAAGTCCGTGACCGGTCATGTCGAGGAAGACGTCCTCGAGGTTGGCCGATCGCTCCACCCGCTCACCCTGAAATCCCTTGTCGAGGAGCCGCTGTATCAACGCGTCGGGCGGCTCCATCGCCAGGATCTTGCCGTGGTCCATGATCGCGACCCGATCGCAGAGGGTCTGTGCCTCGTCCATGTAGTGGGTGGTGAGAAAAATCGTCCGGCCCTCGGCACGGATCGATTGCGCCAGCTCCCAGAGGTTCCGGCGTGCCTGCGGGTCGAGTCCAGTCGTCGGCTCGTCGAGAAACAGGATTTGTGGCTCGTTGACGAGCGCTGTGGCGATGCTGAAGCGCTGCTTCTGGCCGCCGGACAGTGTGCTCACCTTCGAGCGCGCCTTCTCGGCAAGGTCGACTTTCTTGAGGATGGCCATGGCGTCGACCGTTCGCCTATAGAGGGCGGCGAACAGGTCCAGCAGTTCGATCAGGCTCAGGCCGTCGAAGAAGGCGGACGATTGGAGCTGCACCCCGATCACGTTCTTGACCCTCTGGGGATCCCTGCGAACGTCGATGCCACCCACGAGCGCCTGGCCGTCGTCGGCGCTGCGCAAGCCTTCGAGGATCTCAACCGTCGTCGTTTTGCCGGCACCATTGGGACCCAGCAGTCCAAAGATCTCTCGCTCCTTGACCCGGAACGAGATACCGTCGACGGCGATCAGGCTGCCGTAACGCTTGCGCAATCCCTCGACGACGATCGCAAAGCCCTGCGTCTGCGTACCGAGGCCCGGCTCGCCGGGCCGCGTGACAATACTCATGCAGCAGCCATTATCGCTGCTGCTTCTGTTTGTCCTCGGAATTCAGATTGCGGGCACCGCCGTCATCGTCTTCTCCAGGACGACCATCACCTCGCCCGGTTTGAACCCGAGTTCGCGGTTGATCGCCAGCATGCCCGCGTTATCGGCGCGGTTGTCGGTGTGCACGGAGGAGATCCCGTGCTGCGCCGCGTAGCTGGTCACCAGCAGCTTCAATACCCGCGCGATCCCACGCCGGCGATGACTGCGAAGCACGCCGGTGTCGCCGACCTCGGCATCGCCATCGGGGCGGCGAAGAAGATAGCTCAAACCGACGATGTGATCACCGTCACGGGCCACAAAGAAGCTCTCGAGCAGAACGGAGGGGCGCTCGAAGATGCTTCGCGTGAACGTCTCCAACGGAGGATCCTCCCAATCGACGTGCGCCTCGTGCGGCATGTCACGCCAGATGGCGGTGTTGCACCGATAGAGCTCTTGACGAGTGTGCTGGCCGTCGATATCTGGAAGCGCAACGGTCTCGATGCCCCCGGCGCGCAGGCGGCTCCGGAGCTGGTCGAGGGTGCGGAGATCCACGGTGCTCGGCTTCTGGCGCGATGTCTGGTAGCGCTCGAGCTCCTTAAAGCCGCGCTTCTGGAGAAGCGGTCGAGCTGCCGCGAGCTCCGGCTCGCGCGTTTCGGTTTCCAGCCATCTGACGGCGGCTCTCGCCGCGAAGCGCTCGACCTCGTCGGCCAAGCGGGCACCCAACCCTTGCCGCCGGTACGCCGGAGCCACCACGACGAATCCGCGGGAGCGATCGATCCACCGCTCCCCATCCTCACCGACGGCAGCCTCCGCCGTCCCCGCCAGCACGCCCTCGGTCGTCCATGCACCAAGCCTCAGCCGTGGCTCATCCACCGGGCGCAAGGTCTCTTCGAAGAGAAACCCCGGGACATCCTCCTGCCAGTGCCGGAACTGGTTGGCAAGGTCGAGCCAGGGCTTCAACTCTTCCGTCTTGACGGGCCGGATCGAAAAGGGGGTGCCGGGCACCCCCTCACACTACCTAGAAGTTCAGTGAGACCGAGCCACTGATGGATGCGCTGTAGACGACGCAGCCGACAAACCAGATATTGGCGCGATAGTGCGTGAGCGTCGCCCTGAATGTTCCCGTGCCGGTTCCGCCGTCGACGCCGACACCGACCAGCTGGCCCGTGACGGCATATTGCTGATTGGTGCAACCGGTAAATCCCCTGATCTGGGTGACGGTCCCTGACCAGGGTTTGAACGAGCCCCGGATCTCGTCCGGCCATCCGTTGATCACCGTGTTGATTCGAAAACTACCGCCGGTGATCGAGACGGGATGAGTCGTGAGGACTTGATGCCGGACATCGATGTACCAGGCTCCGGCGAAACTTCCGGTGGCCTCGCCGACGAACTGGCCCTCGGTTGGCGTGGCATTCGGCAACTCTGTGCCGTGGATCCACTCGGTGTAGGCGCTGCTGGCGGCCGCGGTCACGGTCATGACCAGGGTTGCACCGAGAGCGAGCGCGATCGAAAGCGCGGGTCGTTTCATGTTCCCTCACACCCTATTGAGTTGATTGAGCGCCTCTTCGAGGATGTCGAGACCGCGATCGAGTTCTTGCTCGCTGATCGTCAGCGGAAACAACAAGCGGATGACATTGTCGTAAAGGCCGGCCTTCAGCAGGACGAGGCCGTGCGCGTGGCAGTAGCGCAGCACCTCATTGGTCAGCGCCCCCGCCGGTTCGCGGGTTGCACGGTCGGTGACCAGCTCCATCGCGATCATGGCACCGAGCCCTCGGACGTCACCGAGCTGCGGATGACGGTCCCTCCAGGCGCGCATCCGTGCCAGCGCACGATCGCCGAGCCGGTTGCCGCGTTCGGGAAGGTTCTCCTCCATGACGACGTCGATGACCGCCAGGGCCGCGGCGCACGCCAGGGGATTGCCGCCGAACGTCCCACCCAACCCGCCCGGGTTGGTGGCATCCATCAGCTCGCTGCGCCCGACGACGGCACCAAGCGGCAGCCCGCCGCCCAGTGACTTGGCGAGGACGATGAGATCCGGCTCGACGCCGGAATGCTCGACCGCGAACATCTTTCCGGTGCGACCGAAGCCGGTCTGCACTTCGTCCGCGATCAGCGGGATCTGGTACTCGCTGCAGAGCTTGCGAAGGGCTGGCAGGAAATCCGGCGGCGGCACCACGAAGCCGCCTTCGCCTTGCACCGGCTCGACGATGATGCCGGCGACCCGATCGGCACTCACGGTCGTTTTGAACAGCTGGCGTACGGCCTCGACGCAGGCGCCTCCCAGGCTCTCGGCGGCCATGCCGGCGGGACGTCGGTACTCGTAGGGATAGGACACCTGATAGACCTCGGGCGCGTACGGGCCGAAATTCTGCTTGTAGGGCGCAACCTTTCCGGTGAGCGTCATCGACATCAGGGTGCGGCCGTGAAAGGCATTGTGAAAACTGATCACGGCCGGGCGCCCGGTCGCCTGGCGCACCACTTTGACGGCGTTCTCGACCGCTTCCGCTCCGCTGTTGAGCATGAGGGCCTTCTTAGGAAAAGCGCCGGGCGTGATCTCACAGAGCCTCTGGGCAAGGCGCACATAGACCTCGGGCATCATCACGGGCCCGCCGGAGTGGACCAGTCGCTCGGCTTGCTCGCGGATGGCCGCGACGACGCGGGGGTGGCCATGGCCGACGTTCAGCACGCTGATGCCGGTGGCGAAGTCGATGTACCGGTTCCCGTCGACGTCGGTCAGGCTGGCGCCGCTTCCGGCAGCCGCGAAGACGGGCATGGTTGACGCCATCCCACGGGGCACGTAGCGGTCTCGCTCAGCCTGGAGTTCCCGCGATCGAGGCCCGGGCCAATCGGCCATCACCCGCATGATAAGCACTCGACCGATGGCTCTTGACGGCGATCATCGGAGCCGCCATGCTTGGTTCGCCGCGAGGCCGGGAGACGTACGGGCGCCGTTCGCGGTTGTAATCATCGATTAAGGAGAGGGCAAGCATGTCTAGCCGCACACCAACGATCGAACGACCAGCGGTTCGAGCGGAGACTCCCGAACTCAAACGCGGAGCGCTCAAGCTGCTCGACACCGTGGTCATCGCCGTTTCCAGCACGGCACCCGCCTACAGCGTCGCCACGGCTATCGGTGCGCTGGCGCTCGCCGTCGCCCTGGCTGCCCCGGCTGCCATCTGGGTCGGGTTTCTGCCGGTCATGGGCGTGGCGATTGCGTACTACTACTTGAACCGCGTCGATCCCAACTGCGGCGCCTCCTACAGCTGGGTGGGCAAATTCGTGAATCCGAAGCTCGGGTTTTTTAGTGGCTTTGTACAGATCGCGGCAAGCCTCATCTTCCTTTCGTTCGCGGCGCCTCAAGCGGGGCAGGCGACGTTGCAGTTATTCAACGCCTTCAACCTGACGGGTATCGGGCCGCTCAACCTCGACACCACTTCCGTGGCGAGCCAGGGGGCCGCGGTGGTCATCGGCGTGCTCTGGTTGGCCTTCGTGACGTATATGGTTATGGTTGGAATCCGCGTCGCTGCCAGATTCCAGTACGTACTACTCGGGCTCGAGTACTTCATCGTCCTCGGCTTCGCCATCGTCGGTTACTTCCACGGAGGCGGCTCCACCTTTTCCCTCAGTTGGCTCGACCCGCGCTCCTTCGGTTCGGTCGGCGCGCTGGCCGCCGGTGTCGTGATCTCGGTTTTCTTCTACTGGGGGTGGGACACCGCCGCCAACCTCAATGAGGAGACAACCGACGGCCGTGAGAACCCCGGGCGTGCCGGCATGCTTGGGATGATCGCCTTGCTCTTCATCTTCCTCGTGGCCGCCATCTCGATTCAGATGGTGCTTACCCCCGCGGAGATCCAGGCGAACAGCGCCACGACGCTGAGCGCCTTTGCCAAGAAGCTCGTAGGCGATCCATGGGCATCGCTCGCCATCCTTGCCTTCCTTTCCTCGACGGTGGCCACCGTGCAGACCACCTTGCTGCCCAGCGCGCGGACGGCCTTCTCGATGGGCCGCGACGGCGTGCTAGGCGGGATCTGGGCGCGTGTCCATCCGACCTGGCGCACACCGGCCGTCGGTACGCTCATTCTGGCGACCATTGCAGGCGTGGTTGCGCTCCTTTCGCCCGCCATCGGCGCCCTCAACGCAATCGTCGCGGCCGGCGTGACCGGGCTCGGACTGTTGGTCTCCGTCTACTACGGCCTTGCGGCCGTCGCCTGCGTCGTCTACTACCGTCGCGCCCTGAGGCATAGCGCAAAGGGCCTGATCTTTGCCGGCATCGTGCCAGCCCTTTCGGCGATCGCTCTCTTCGTGCTTGGCGGCTACCTGATCTACTACTACTGGACGCAGACCGATAAATTCGAGGTCAACGCCACGAACGGAAAATTCGTGGTGGCCGTCCCCGTATTAGTCATGGTCGCCGCTGTCGTGGCGCTGATCTACTCAGTGGCTCGCCGGCATTCACCCTTCTATCGGTTGGCGCGGATGGAAGCGGCGCCGGATGCCTTCTCCAATGTGCCGGCGGCGGATGCGGAGCGGGTCAGCTGAGTCGGAAGCTTTCGTCAACAGGCGGTGGTGCGAGAGGAGGTTGAGAGCGTCATGGCAACAACGGCACTAAAGCGCCGTCAGATGTTCATCGGCGGCGAGTGGGTTGACGGCTCCGGCAATGAGTCGCAGCAGATCATCAACCCGGCGACCGGCGAGGTCATGGCCGAGGTGCCGAAGGGTACCCAGGAGGACGTTGACCGCGCCGTCAAGGCTGCTCGCACGGCCTACGTGGACTGGTTCGAGACCGTCCCCAAGGAGCGCAGCGAGATGCTGCTCAAGCTGGCGGATGCGATTCTCGCCGACGCCGAGGAGATGGCGAGCATCGAATCGGCGAACGTGGGCAAGCCGCGCGCCCTCTTCCTCTCGGAAGAGATCCCACCCTGCGTGGACAACCTGCGGTTCTTCGCCGGCGCCGCCCGCACGCTCGAAGGTCGGGCGGCCGGCGAGTACATGCGCGGTTACACCAGCATGATCCGACGGGAGCCCATCGGCGTGGTTGGCTCGATCGCCCCCTGGAACTACCCGCTGATGATGGCGATCTGGAAGGTCGCCCCCGCCCTGGCCGCGGGCAACTGCGTGATCCTCAAGCCGTCCGAGTGGACGCCGCTGACGGCGTTGCGGATGGCCGAGCTGGCGGCGGATATCTTTCCACCCGGCGTCTTCAACGTCATCACCGGTGACGGCGAGCCAGTGGGAGCGGGGATCGTCCGCCATCCCGGCGTCAACATGGTGTCGTTGACCGGCGATGTCGCAACCGGCAAAGAAGTGGCGAGAGCGGCCTCGCAGACCTTGAAGCGCGTGCACCTCGAGCTCGGCGGAAAAGCGCCGGTCGTCGTCTTCGATGACGCCGACCTGGAGGCGGTCAACACCTGGGTGAAGATCGCCGGCTTTTTCAACTCCGGGCAGGACTGCACGGCGGCTACCCGCGTCATTGCCGGCCCGAAGATCTACGACAACCTGCTCGCCTCGCTGACGAAGAGCGTTCAGTCGGTCAAGGTGGGCAACCCGCTCGAGGAAGGTGTCGACATGGGCCCGATGGTCGCCAGGGAACAGCTCGAGCGCGTCGAGGGGTTCGTCGACCGAGCTCGCGAACATGGGGCCAAAGTCCTGGTCGGTGGTGCGCCCATCCCCGGCCGCGGCTACTTCTACCAGCCGAGCCTGGTTACCGACGTCCAGCAGGACTCCGAGATCGTCAAGAAAGAAGTCTTCGGCCCGGTGGTCACCGTGCAGCGATTCAAGGATGATGACGAGGCAATCGCCTGGGCCAACGACGTCGACTACGGGCTGGCGGCGTCAGTCTGGACTCGCGACATCGGCCGCGCGATGAACGCCGCGCGCCGCCTGCAGTTCGGCACGGTGTGGATCAATACCCACATCCCGCTGGTCAGCGAGATGCCCCACGGCGGCTACAAGCAGAGCGGCTACGGCAAGGACCTGTCGATGTACTCACTCGAGGAGTACACGAACATCAAGCACGTCATGACCGCGATCGACTAAGTCCGAGTAGTCGCGCCGGGCTTAGACCGTTACCTCGATCAACGGGCTGAACTCGAGCATGGTGTCGACGTCGTCCCGCTTCCAGTGCTTTGCCACTTCCTCGAGAATCTCGCGGCGCTCCTTTGGGTCCGTGATTTCGCGGGCAGTCGCGGGGAGGTCGGCACGAGCCCCGCGTTTGACGTGGAGCGTGAACTTCGGATTCGCGTCCAAGTTGGCCAGCCAGCTGCGGCGCGTGCGGGAGGGTTGGCCGCTGATGTAGAGCCGGCCGCCGATGTTGTGCAAGACGATCTCGAGCCGGCGCTCCTGCCCGCTCTTCCGGCCGGTCGTCGAGATGTCGACGACCGTCAGCGGTCGGGAGAGGGCGTCGCGGACCTTGTCGTCAAGCGGTTGACGAACTGCCATTGACCTCTTTTATACGGCGAGGCTATGCCGGCCCGCTCAGATGAATCTTGATTGGGACGAGCTACCAGGCGAATTGGGGCCTCGTTGACAGGCCAGGGAGGCCGATGTAGCCTTCTCGCACGGTCTTATCAATGACCGGTAAAGATCGCGTACGGGCTTCGGGGAAAAGAAGGAGGGATTCATGCAACGGAACTTCAGGCTGGGTTTAGCGGTCGTCATGGTGGCGTCGTTGGCACTCGCACTGTCGGGGACGGTGTCCGCGTCCGAGTCGTCCCGATCGACCGTTCACGTCATCGAGCACGCCGTCACCGACGCCGTCTTTGATGGCAGCGATCACCCGGGGAGCATTCTCACGTTCCATAACCCGATCTACGACAAGACCGATAAGGTCAAGGTTGGGAGCGACCGCGGCGACTGCACCAGGATTGAAAGCGGATCGGCGGGCACCTGGGAGTGCCGCTGGACGACGTTCCTGGCCGGCGGCCAGATCACGGTCGAGGGGCCCTTCAACGACACCTCGGATACCGTGCTGTCGATAACCGGAGGCACCGGCATTTACAGCCAGGCGCGCGGGCAGATGAAGCTCATTTCGATCAACAACGGCGCTAAGTACCACTTCATCTTCGAGCTGAACCGCGGGCAGTCAGGTAACTAAGGAGATCGTCGACCCATCGACGGGGCTGGCCTTGCGTTCAGGGTCGGCCCCGGGTGATGGCAGTCTCGTACTCCGGAAAGTATCGGGTGATCACCGAGAGCTTGAACTCGCGGAGAATCGACTCCTTGGGCTCGCGGTCGAGGAGGAATCGGAAACTATCCCGGACCAGTTCGCCCGCCGAGCGTCCCCTCCCCCATCGGTCAAGCTCGGCCCCCGACACCTCGACGGTGTGGTGTGTGTCGGAGCCGCCGTCGACAAGGTCGACCTCGCACCGGTGCCCGCTGGCCGTCGGCGTACAGGCGACGTCGATCCGCATGGCTGAAGCTTAATGGGGCATACGGGCTCCGCCCGCCGGTAAACTCGACGCATGGCAATCAAATTTGGCGTCTTCGTGCCCCAGGGATGGCGCACAGACCTGATCCGGATCAAGGACCCGGTCGAGAAGTACGAGGCGATGACGCGGGTGGCCCAGGCCGCAGACACGGGCCGATGGGACTCGATCTGGGTCTACGACCACTTCCATACCGTGCCCGAACCGAAATTGGAAGCTACCTTCGAATGCTGGACGATCACCTCGACGCTGGTGCGGGACACCAAGCGCGTGCGCGTCGGCCAGATGGTCGGCTGCAACGGCTATCGCAACCCGGCGCTCTACGCAAAGATCGCCTCCACCGTCGACGTCGCCAGCCACGGGCGTCTCAACGCTGGGATCGGCGCCGGCTGGTACGAGCACGAATGGCGCGCCTACGGCTACGGCTTCCCGGAACTGAAACAGCGGATGGGAATGTTCAAGGAGGCCTGCGAGATCATCCACAAGATGTGGACCGAGGACTATCCCACCTTCAAGGGGAAGTACTACACGATCGACCGGCCCATCAACGAGCCGAAGGGCGTTCAGAAGCCGCACCCACCCCTGTGGATCGGTGGGTCCGGCGAGCGGGTCACCCTCAAGCTGGTGGCGCAGTTCGGGGATGCCTGCAACGTCGGCGGAGACCCCGAGACGATCCGGCACAAGCTCGACGTCCTCCGGGAGCATTGCGACGGGGCCGGCCGCAACTACGACGACATCATCAAATCGGCAGAGGTCGAAGTCCTGGTCACCGGCAGGGGCGAGGACCCCGAGCGGGTCAGGGCCAAGGCCCGCGGCGACGAGTCCTTCCGCGAGGGAACGCTGGTGGCCGACGCCGACAAGGTGGTGGCGCACCTGGAAACCCTGATCGAGGCCGGGATCGACTATTTCATCATCTATATCCCGGGCGTCGCCTACGACCAGGAGCCGCTTCACCGCTTTGACAGTGAAGTGATTCCGCGGCTGGCGGCGGCGACCCCGGTACACTCGACCACGGGATGACGATCAGCGAACCCACCGTCTACATCGACTTCCTCTGCCCCTGGGCGTACCGGGGAGCCATGTGGCTGGCCGAGGTCGAGAAGGCCGGCCGGATCCGGCCCCAGTTTCGGTTCTTCTCCCTCAGCCAGAACCACGCTGCCCATGAAGGGCATGCCCAGCCGCCGGTCTGGGAGCGCGACCCGATGGCGCAGGGCTTACCGGCGTTCCTGGCTGCCACCGCCGCCCGCGCGCAGGGCGCCGAGCTGGGAGACCGCTTCCGGCTCGCGCTTCAGGGTGCCAAGCACAAGGACTATCTTCCGGTCGATCACCATGCGACCCAACGCGTCGCGGCTGAGCGCGCGGGTCTGGATGTCGCCCGCTGGGAGATGGACGTCAAGACCACCGACTTCAAGACGCTGGCCCGCGAGCACGAAGAGGCGGTACGGCGCGGCGTGTTCGGTGTGCCGACGCTGGTCTGGCCCGAGGGCCGCAGCTACTACGTGAAGATCACGGACATCATTCCGGCGGAGCGGGCGGTTCCCCTTTACGACGCGATCGAAACGGTCCACCGCTTTGGCGAAGTGATCGAAATCAAGACGCCGGAGTCGGAAGGGACCCTCGCCGCCTGACCCAGAACTGGCACGATCCCGCGTTCGCGGAAGCGTGGGACGCCCGCCACCTCGCGGGCAATCCGGCTCGCGCCGAGCACCTCGCACTCTTGCTCGCGATCCTGGAGCAGGTTAAGGGTGGTTGGATTCTGGATCTTGGGTGTGGCTCCGGCCTCGTCGCCCAGATGGTGCTCGATAAGTCGGACGGCGCTCGGGTCTTTGGCCTCGACTCGTCGGCGGCAATGCTTAGCATCGCGAGGCACCGACTCGGTCGCTACGGCGACCGGGTCAACCTGGCTGAGGGCGACCTCACCGCGCTGGATCGTGTCGATGCGCCCGCGAATTGCTCCGCGGTGATCGCCGTGCAGTCGCTGCATCACCTCGAAGAGGCGCAGTATCGGACGGCCGTTCGGTGGACATTCGAGCATCTGGCGCCGGACGGATGGTGCTTCATCATCGACCGCCTGGCGATTCCTTCGGAGACGCTGTATTCAGCGTTCTACGAACTTCGCGAACGACAGGGCCAGGCTCCGAACCCGCCGGATTGGTCAGGTTACCTGGGCTGGCTCGAAGTCAACGGCGACCGCCCGCTGCCGGTGCAGGGCATCCTGCGTCTCCTCGAGGAGGCCGGGTTTGAGGCAGCCGCGCTCGACGTCCGCGGCGACCGCGGAATGCTGATCGGCCGGCGCCCGGCTTAGTCGCCCTCGAACATCACGTCGTCGATGTAGCAGTACATCCAGTTCTCGCCCGGCTCGAGTGACTTGACGATGGGATGGTCGGTCGCGCGGTAGTGCTTGGTCGCGTGCTTGTTCTTCGACGAGTCGCAACACCCGACGTGGCCGCAGACCTCGCACAGCCGCAAGTGGACCCAGGTGTCACCCATCTTCAGACATTCCTCGCAACCTTTGGTGTGCGGCCGCGGATTTCGGATTAGCTCGAGGTGCGTACAGACTTGTGTGGTTGCCATCGTTGATTCGATTCTCCTTCCCTTGTCAGGCGATGGTGGCTAGCTCGTCGGCAGCCTCGAACTGCCGGTGATACAGTCGCGCATACAGTCCGCCTTGCTGAAGCAGGTCGGCGTGGCGGCCCTGCTCGACCACTTCCCCATGGTCCATGACCAGGATGACGTCGGCCGCCAGGATGGTCGAGAGACGGTGGGCAATGACCAGTGAGGTGCGGCCTTCGAATAGCGGCCGCAGCGCCACCTGGATCAAGTGCTCCGATTCGGAGTCGAGGTTGGAGGTTGCCTCGTCGAGGATCAGCACACGCGGGTCCTTGAGGATGACGCGAGCGATGGCCACGCGCTGCTTCTCGCCGCCGCTCAAGCGATGCCCCCGCTCACCAACCACCGTGTCATAGCCTTCCGGCAGTGACGCGATGAAATCGTGGATGTAGGCGGCCTTGGCGGCAGCCACCATCTCCGCCTCCGTCGCATCAGGCTTCGCGTAGAGCAGGTTGTCGCGGATCGAGGCATGGAAGAGGAACGTGTCCTGGAAGACCATCCCGACCTGGCGGCCCAGCGATTGGAGCGTCAGATCGCGAACATCGTGGCCGTCCAGCCGAACGGCGCCGAGCTGCGGATCGTAGAAACGGGGCAGCAGGTTGGTGATTGTGGTCTTGCCTGCCCCCGTGGGGCCGACCAGCGCGGCCAGCTGGCCAGGTTCGATCTTGAAGGAAACGTCTTTGAGCGCAGGGCGGTCGCTTAAGCCGTAACGGAACGTGACCTGGTCGAATTCGACCTGGCCGCGCGCCTGGTCGAGGTGGACCCCGTCAGCCTTCTGATCGATCACGACTGGAAGATCCATGTACTCGAAGATGCGTTGGAAGAGCGCGAGCGAACCGACAACGTTGACCTGCAGATTCGCGAGCGAGCCCACCGGGCCATAGAGACGGCCCAGGAGGACGGTCGCAAAGGTGACCACCGTGCCGAGCGATTCCTGTCCGGTCACCACCAGGTAGCCACCGAACAGCCAGAGCACCGCTGGGCCCGCGGTGCCGAGCACGCCCATCAGCATGAAAAACCAACGGCCGATCATCGACTGGCGAATGTTGAGCAACCGGAGCTCGTCGTTGAGCTTGCGGAACCGCAGGGTTTCGGCGCTCTGCCGCACGAACGCCTTGACCAATTGCATACCGGAGATCCCGAGGGTCTCTTGCATGTAGGCGGTCATCTCCGCCAGCTTCCCCTGGGTCGCCTTGCGCGCCTGGAAGGTCGCCTTACCGACCTGGCGCGTCGGCAGCAGGAAAGCCGGCAGCACGAGGAGGGCTGCGATCGTGAGCTTCCAGTCAAGCGCGAACATCAGGACCACCGTGCTGCCCAGAATGACCACGTTGTTCACGAGGCTGAAGATCGTGTCGGAGACGACGCTCTGCACCCCATTGACGTCATTGCTCAGCCTTGACATCACATCGCCGGTCCGCGTGCCCGTGAAGAACGCCATCGACTGCTTCAGCACGCGGTCGAACAGCTGGTTGCGGAGGTCGAACATGATGCTCTGGCTGATCCGGTTGCTGAAGTACGACTGCAGGACGCCGATCAGGCCGCCCAGCAAGGATGACCCGACCAGGATACCGATCAAGAGCGCGACGTACCCAAATGCGCCGTTGCGCGCGGTCAGATAGTTGATGAGGTCACGGGTCACGATGGCGGGGACCAGCCCCAGCCCTGCCGCCGCGCCGATGCAGGCCAGCACGACCAGCGCGAGGCGCCAGTACGGGATGAAGTAGCTGAAGACGCGCCTGAGGAGCGGCCACTCCAGCTTGACCCCCGGTTCCGGCTCGTGAAAGCCGCCGTGCCACCAGTACATGCTGGTTAGCCTACCCAGCCGAGGCTGGCTTCGAACGAAGCCCCTTTAGCTCTGGCGTTCGCCGACCGTGATCGCGATGTCCTTTCGCTCGCCCGCCCGGACCACCCCAAGCCGGTGCGCCGAGCCGACTTCGAGCGCACCCAGCTTGTCGAAGAGCTCATCCAGCTGCCGCACCGGGTCGCCGTCGATGGTCACGATCGTGTCGCCCTGCAGCAGGCCCGCCGTCTGAGCGGGGCCACCCGCCTCGACCGTGACGATCAGCAGGCCACTGTCCTGCCCGACCTGGCTGGCGAGCGCCTGGCTCAGCCGCACCGGCTGCGCGCCGAGGCCGAGATAGGCCCGGCGGATCCGGCCATGGGTCTTCAGGCTTTCGGCGACCCGCTCGGCGGTCTCGACCGGGACGGCGCGGCTGATGCCGCGTCCAAAGTTCCAGCTGTTGATGCCGACGACGCGGCCCTCGGCATCGACAAGAGGGCCGCCCGAGAATCCCGGCAGCAGCTCGGCGGTCGTCTGGATGAGGCGTTCAACCTGCCCGCCCCGCCAACTTCGGAACGAACCCGACATTCCGCTGACGATCCCAAACGTGACCTGCAGATCGCCCGGCTGACCAAGCGCGATCACGAGGTGGCCGGGACGGATGTCCGTCGACCGTCCGCGTGGTGCGGACACGCCTCCCAGGCCCTCGGTCCTCAACAGGGCAAGGTCGGTGCCGTGATCACGACCGGCGATAGCGGCTTTCACCGTCGATTGAGCACCCGTCACCTGGATGTTGTCTTCGTGCTCGAGGACGTGATCGGCAGTCAGAACAAGGTTGTCGGCCCAGACGATGCCAGTGGCAGGTCGGCCCTGGCGGGCGTCGATCCGCACGATGCTCGAACCGAGGCGGGCGACGAGCTCGGCAATTTCGCGTGAAAGATCGGAGAGGGTTGCCATACCCACACGCTATCGCCTGGGTCCGCCGGCGTCATCACCCAGACGCCCGGGAAACCAGCCGCCCATTAGAGCAGGTGTAACGCTTTGGTCCTGGACCACGTTCTTACGTCAGATTCATAAACCCGAGTTCATCTGAAGGAGAACGACATCATGCAATCGCTGAGGGCTACGTTTGCCACGCGTGGAATCCTGATCGTCATCGGCGCCTTGATCGCGATCGCGGCATCGGGGGTGACGGCGGTGGCCGTTCGGGCCGGTGCCGGCGGATCGACTCAGACCTCGGTCGGCGCCGGCGCCGTTGCCGGCCCGCGCGACACCATCACCGTGGTCGGTGAAGGGACCCAGAACGCGACACCGGACAACGCCGTGATCAGCCTTGGCGTGTCAACCCGCCAGGGCACCGCGGTAGAGGCGATGAACGCTGCGAACACCGAGATGACGGCACTGCTGAAGGCCATCAAGGCTCAAGGCGTCCAGGACGCCGACATCCAGACGACCGGCATCAACGTCTACCAAGACCAGCAGTACAACGTGATTGGCTACCGTGCGTCGAACACGGTCAACGTCAAGATCCATCACATCTCCAATATCGGCACCGTCCTTGGGGCGGCCCAGGGGGCGGTGGGCAACGATATCCAGATCAGTAGCATCTCGCTCCAGCTGAGCGATAACACCAACCAGCTGAAAGGGGCGCGCCAGGCCGCGATGAACGCGGCGGCCGCTCGGGCAAAGGAATGGGCGGGCCTCGCCGGGCGCCACCTCGGCAAGGTGCTGTCGGTTTCGGAAGTGATCGGCGGATCATCGTATTCGCCGTGCGGTGCGGGCGGCCAATGCGGGGGCGGTGGCGGCGGCGCACCCGTCCAGGCCGGGCAGATGAACGTCACCGTCGACGTGGCGGTCGTCTACGAGCTGACCGACTAAGCGTCAGGCGATGTGTGCCCCGACTTCTTCGTGACAGTCGGGGCACTCTTCTTCCGGCCCCGGAGCGTGGCCGGCGTGTTTTGACTCCATCGGATATTGCGCCGCACGCCACGCGGCCAATCCGCCGCGCAGCGCCCAGGCCGGCCGGCCTTGCTGTCGGAGGAATTGCGCCACACGGGCGCTGGTGCCCTCATCGGGTCAGGTGCAGTAGGCGATAACCTCGCGGTCCGGCGGCACCGACTCGAAGTACTTCGCAATTTCGGCCGCCGGCCGGGCGGCCTGCAGGCCGCGGATGATGGGCTCGGGTGGGATGCGGATGGCTCCGGGTATTCGGTGGCTGACGGCCGGGTAGACCAACGAGCTGGTCACATCGAGCGCGACCGCCTCACCGGCGTCCAGTTTCGCTCTGGCGGCAGCCGGATCAATGCGCGGCGCGATCATCATCGGCGCGGTTCGGGCGGCGCCTCGGGCAGCAGCCAGGGGAGCGCTTCGGCCATCGGTCGCACAAGCGTGGCGTGCTGCTCGTGGCTGAGCCGGTCGCGCGCCAGGATCCCGAGCGCGGCGCCCAGTAAGGCGTGCTCGCCCTTGTGTCCGACGTCGCCGTGCTCGGCCTTCCACGACACGAGTGAGGTGCGGCCTTCGGTCAGATCCAGGATCCGCTTTTTCGCGTCATCCCAGGCCTGATCCCGATTGGTCTGTTCGAGGATGCGAAGTGCGGCTTTCTCGGCGTCCCGGAACCGCTGCATCGCGGCCGGGTCCTCGTGCCGGTCCCAGCCCCAGGCGGCGCGCTCGATGCCGGCCGGCGACAGTACCCGGGCGTCATTCAGCAGCCGATCGAGCCCTTCCTCGTGGGAGCCATAGCCATAGCCTTCCGCGTCAACTGCCATCCTTAAACCAGGATCCAGCCTAACCCAATTGCCCGGGCGACGGCTTCGGCACGTGAGCGCGCATTCAGTTTGCCCAGGACCGCGCCGGCATGGAATTTCACGGTGTGCTCGCTGATTTGCAAGCGGCGGGCAATCTGTCGATTTGTCAGACCTCGCGCCATCCACTGCAGCACCTCGAGCTCCCGCGGTGTGAGCGCCTCGGCCGGTGCCCGGAGCGACGGCTCGATGCGTTCCTCCTGGGGCAGCAGCGTCATCAGGTCGGCGCGCGCAATGGTCACCAACCCACGGGCCGAGGCGCGCAAGGCCGCCGCCAGGGTTTCGCCATCGACCGCGGCCGGCAGCAAGGCAGACGCGCCGAAGGTCAGCGCCTGCGAGACCGCGCCGTGGTCGCTCGCCAGCGCGACAATCGGCAAGCCCGGTTGGGCAGTGGCCAATCGGGCGATCGCGTCGAGCTCCTCGGCTTCGCCTTCGCCGGCATCGAGCAGCACCGCATCAGGAAGCAGCTGCCCGGCAAGCGATGCGGCTTCGGCGACTCCGGTCGCCCCAACGATTTTCATGCCACTCATCCCCTCGACCAGCACCGCCAGTCCGCCGCGGGCCAGCGGGTTCGCGGAGACGATGAGCACCCGAAGCTCCGCCATGCTCATGGTTGTACCCAAGGATCTCACGGAGCATCCTCCGGCAGCCAATCTCGAGTCAGAAACAGCCAGAAGGCCAACCCGGCGTACGGCCCGTACCGCTTGAAACGGCGCTCGATCGTCCGATCGCTCACGGGGCGCTTGCGACCGAGCAGCCGCGCATAGGTCGGTCGAGTCCACGAATCCAGAATGAGCCGGTCGTACCGCCCCAGCATCAGCATGATGTGCGCCGCGGCGTACGGCCCAACACCTGGCAGTGCCCGCAGCCGGTCGGCCACCTCGTCGTCCGGCAGATCGTCGCGCGACGCACCCGCGAGCGCCTCAAGATCGACCCGACCCTTGGCCACGTCGGTCGCGAGCGTCTTGAGATAAGGGCCGCGGTAGCCGGTGCCGGCAACCTTCTTATAGAAACCAGCCGGCGCCGCGGCCATCACCGCCGGCGTGGGAAAGGCCCGCCCGTAGGGACCAGCGGCGGGCGCGCCCGGCGCCTTCTCCCCCAGGTGCTCGACCAGCGCGTTCACCATCCGGGTGGTTCCGCCCCAGGATGTGTTCGTGGTGCAGATCGTCTTGACGACGTCTTCGAACACGGTCGGGCTGCGCACCATCCGGCCCGCGCCCATCAGGACCCAGGCGAGATCCGGGTCCTCGGCCGCCACAGCATAGAAGGGCGTTAGATCGAGGTCGAGGCTGAGGACGTGGCGCACCTGCGCCATCACGGCGGCGGCGACCTTCGGGGTCAGCGATTGGCTCGTGACCGAGATGAGGCCGCGGCCAGGACGGGCCTGCGAGATCGTCAATGTGCGCGCGCCGACTCCAGCGATGGGCACGGTGATTTCGAAGGTCCAGACTTTCTGGTCCAGACGCATCGGCGGCAGTTCGGCAATACCGTGTGAGAGGAAGACCCGCCGGAGGTCGATCACCTCGCCCGCTGGGCCTACCAGTGGGAATTCAGCAGTCCAGCCCTCAACCATCCATTGCGGCGAGAAAATCCAGGGCCGCCAGGTATCCCTCGAAGCCAAGGCCGGAGATCACACCCTGGGCGGCCGCGGCCGTCACCATCCGATGGCGCTCCGGGTCGCGGGCGAAGACGTTGGAGATGTGAACTTCGACAACGCGCTTGCCCGAGCCGCGCAATGCATCGGCGAGCGCCAGACTGTAGTGAGAGAGCGCCCCCGGATTGATGATGATGGCGTCGCAGGATGCACCGTCCTTTTCGATCCAGTCGATCAACTGGCCCTCGTGGTTCGACTGCAGGCAGGAAAGCTCGAAGTCGAGCTCACCGGCCCGCTCGGCGAGCAGCTTTTCCAGGTCGGCGAGGGTCTGGGTGCCGTAGACCTCCGGCTCGCGGCGCCCGAGCGTGCCAAGGTTGGGACCGTTCAGGACGAGGACTTTCACGCGGGTAGCACCTCCGCCAGCGATGACTCGACCACGGACGGCTCGACCGACTGACCATACTCCGCCCGACCGATCTCGGGCAGGAGAACCCAGCGGAGCTCGCCTGCCCGCGACTTCTTATCGTGGCGCATCGCCTCGATCAGCTTGGCATGAGCGACGGCTGGTCGGTCCGCGAGCAGACCGGCGTCACGCAGAAGCGAATGCTGCACCGCGACAGTCTCGGGCCCGCAGGCACCTGTGCGCAGGCTGATCAGCGCCGCCACCTCCATACCCCAGGCGACTGCCACGCCGTGCCGGAGCGTCCCGAATCCGGCGGCCCGTTCCAGCGCATGACCGACCGTGTGCCCGTAGTTGAGGATGGCGCGAACGCCGGTCTCCTGGGGATCCTGGGCGACGACCGCGGCCTTGATCGCAATCGCGCGACCAACAGCCTCGCGCACCGCATGTGGCTCGCGCCGCAGCACCGCCGGCAGGCTCGCGACGAGCCAGTCGACGAATGATCGGTCGGCGATGAGGGCGGCCTTGATGACCTCGGCCAACGATGCCCGGTACTCCGCGTCGGGCAGGGTGGCGAGGTAATCGAGGTCGCAGAAAATCACCGCGGGCTGGTGAACCGCGCCCACCAAGTTCTTCCCGGCCGGCAGGTTGATTGCCGTCTTGCCGCCGATGCTGCTGTCGACCATGGCGAGCAGTGTGGTCGGCATCTGGATATAGCGGATGCCGCGCATCCAGGTCGCGGCAGCAAAGCCGGCTACGTCGCCAACCGTACCGCCGCCCAGGGCGATGAGAGCACCCTGTCGATCCATGCCTGCAGCCGCCAGCGCGTTGTAGATCTCCGCCAGCACGCTGGGTTCCTTGGCGGCTTCCCCGGCCGGCACCAGGTGCAATTGCACGGTGAGGCCGGCGCCGATCAAGGCGTCTGTGAGCGCGTTGGCATGCCGGTTGGCGACGTGTTCGTCGCTGATCACGACGACGGTCCCAGAGACGTTCATCCGTTGCAGGGCGGCCGGCACACGGTGGCGCAGGCCGTAGCCGACGATCACATCATGCGGTGAACCCGGGACATCAATCGGGATGCGCTGCGGTCCTCCCCCGGAGAGCCGGTCGCGGACCTGCTCGGCAACCGCAATCGGGTCGATGCCATCGGTCTTGACGACTACGTCCGCTTCGAGGTAGCGGATAAGCCGGCTCGGCAGCAAGGTGGCGATAGCGGACGGGGCGCCGTGCTGCAGCAGCGGTCGATCGCTCGATCCATTCAGGCGGCGGGCTAGCTCACCAGGCTCCGCCAGCAGGGCAACGACCGTGTTGCCACTTCGGATGCGGGCCCAGTTCTCGTCGCGCATCGGCGCGCCGCCGCCGACCGCGACCACCGAGCCGTCGCGCTCCAGGGCGCGCCGCAGGCAACGCGACTCGCGCTCCCGGAATCCGGCCTCGCCTTCACTCGAAAAAATCTCGGCGACCGATCGCCCCGCATCCGCCTCGATCACATCATCGAGGTCGACGAACGGCCGCTCGAGTCGGAGCGCCAGATGCGGACCCACGGTTGACTTCCCGCTGCCCATGAAGCCGACGAGCACGACGTTGTTCAACGGCGCGTCTCCTGCAAGTAGCTCTCGACGTTCCGATGCAGTTCGGTCATCGAGTCGCTGCCGAACTTCTCGAGCAGAACGCCGGCGAGGACCAGGGCAACCATCGCCTCCCCCACCACCCCGGCGGCCGGCACGACGCAGATGTCGCTGCGCTCGTAGTGGGCCCGCGCCGGTTCCTTCGTCTTGAGGTCGACGGTGGCCAGCGGCTTGAGCAAGGTCGAGATCGGCTTCATGTAGCCGTGCACGACCAGCGGCTCGCCGTTGCTGACGCCACCCGTCAGTCCGCCGGCGCGGTTTGTCTCGTGGCCCAGGCGCCCGTTGTCGTAGACGGGCACGTCATGCACCTGCGAGCCGGGCAGGCCTGCTCCCTCCACGCCATCGCCGATGGCGACGGCTTTGCAGGCCGGGATACTGACGATCGCCTGGGCGAGCAGGCCGTCAAGCCTCGTGTCCCACTGCCGGTAGCTGCCCAGGCCGGGCGGGACGCCTTCGGCGATGACGGTGAAGACGCCGCCGAGCGTGTCGCCTCGTTCGCGCGCCGCATCGATCGCGCGCACCATCGCCTCGCCGGCAGCTCCGTCGGGGGAGCGGACCGCCGAGGATTCGACCTCCTCCCAGGGGATCGGCGACGGTACGGTGGCCTCGATGGCGCCGACGGAGCGGGTGTAACTGCGCACCTCCATGCCGAATTCCCGGAGCAGTAGTTTCGTCACGCCGCCCGCCGCCACACGAGCCGCCGTCTCGCGCGCGCTAGCCCGTTCCAAGACATCGCGTGCATCGTTCGCCCCGTACTTGAGCATGCCGGCCAGGTCGGCATGGCCCGGACGCACACGAGTGATCGGCTTGCGCTTGACCTCTGCGGCATTGACGGCCATGACCTGCCGCCAGTTCTCCCAGTCTCGGTTCGCGATCTCGAGCGTGATCGGCGAGCCGAGCGTCAAACCGCCGCGCACGCCGGCGACGATGTGGGCCTCGTCGTGCTCGATCAACTGCCGCCCGCCGCGGCCGTGACCACCCTGTCTGCGCGTCAGGTCGCGGCCCAGGTCTTCCTCACGCACGGTCAAGCCGGCGGGCACGCCGTCGAGGATGACGGTCAGCCGCTCGCCATGCGATTCGCCGGCGGTGAGCAGGCGGAGGGTCATGCCGGCACCGATGCGCGATCGAGCGCGGCCCGCATCACGTCAATGGGCGCCTTTCTGCCGGTCCATATCTCGAACGACGCCGCACCCTGGTGCAGGAGCATGGCCCGACCCTCCGCCGATCGACGGCTGCGTAGGTCGAAGAGGACTTGATCGGTTCGCAGCCAGGACGCCGGTGGAAGCTCGGCGGGCGTGGCATTCACGACCAGCTGCGCCTTCGCGACCGCCTCCTGCAGCTGGTCCATCTTAACCGGGCCGCCACGGACGATCTCGAGGTCGTGGCACAGGCGTCGTGCCTGCTCGACGTTGCGTGCGACCACCCAGACTTCGGCAGCCGGCTGCAGCGCGGCGGCGACGGCTCGCGCGGCTCCGCCGGCTCCGATGATCGCGACACGGGAGTAACTCCCACCCATCTCGGCGAGAGCGCGCTGGAAGCCCTCGATATCGGAGTTCCAGCCCTTCAGTTTCGCGCCCTGCCGGCTGATGGTGTTCACCGCGCCAATGCGATCGGCCTGCGCGTCGAGGTCATCGAGGTACGGGATGACCGATTCCTTGTGCGGGATTGTGACGTTGGCCCCGAGGATGCGCTCGTCTCCGCGCAGCTCGGCCATCGCGCCGGCCAGTCCAGCCCGGTTCACCTCACGAAGCAGGTAGCGGCAATCGATGCCGAGCGCTTCGAAGGCGGCGTTTTGCATGCCGGGCGAGAGACTGCGGGAGACGGGATCACCCAGCAGGAGCACTCTGGCATCAGGATTCATGGGTCAGGTCCTGCAGTTGCGCAAAGAAGTTGGGATACGAGACGGCGACGCAGTCGGCGCCCTCGATCGTCGTCGGACCGGAGGCGACGAGTCCCGCCACCGCCAGCGCCATCGCGACGCGGTGGTCCCCGTGCGGATCGACAGTCGCGCCGTGCAGCGCGGCCGGCCCCTGGATACTGACGCCGTCCGCGCGCTCCTCCACGATGGCGCCCATTCGGCGAAGGCCTTCGGCCATAGTGGCAATCCGATCGCTCTCCTTGACGCGGAGCTCTCCGGCGCCACTGATGGTGGTGACCCCCCCTGCCTGCGTCGCTAGCACGAGCAGGGCAGGGATCTCGTCGATGGCGGCCGCCACATCGGTAGCATCGAGGACAACGGACCGCAGGCGTTGGCCGGACACGGTCACCATGCCGCGGGGCTCGATGTCGTCGGAAGATGCCTCGACCCTGACGCCGGCACCCATCGACCGCAGCAGCTCGAGAAACGCGGTCCGCGTTGGGTTGAGGCCGACATCGCCGATGATCACCGACCAGCCAGGCCTCAACGCCGCGGCCGTCATCCAGAACGCGGCGGAGGAAAAGTCGCCAGGCACGGCCAGCTCGATCGGCCGTAGCGGCTGATGCGATGGCCGGATCACGACGCCGTCCGCCGTCGCGTTGACATCCGTTCCCATCGCTCGCAGCAACCGTTCTGTGTGGTCCCGCGTGGGCGAGGGCTCGACGACGGTCGTCGGACCGCTGGCGGAAAGTCCGGCCAATAGCAGCGCGCTCTTCACCTGGGCGCTCGGGATGGGCAACGCGTAGCGCCGACCCTGGAGCGATGTTCCCCTCACGCCGATCGGGGCTCGATCCTCTTGCGATTCGATCCTCGCCCCCATACGCCTCAGCGGCTCGATCACTCGAGCCATCGGGCGGCGGCGGAGCGAGGCGTCGCCGTCGAGGGTCGCTGTTATCGAGCTGCCGGCGAGGATGCCGAGCAGCAGTCGCATCGTGGTCCCGGAGTTGGCACAGTCGAGGTTGCCATGCGGCGTCGCGAACGAGCTCAGGCCCGCCCCACGGATCCGCGCCGTGCGACCACTGCGCTGGAGGTCGGCACCGAGGCCGCGGAGACAGGCAACGGTCGCCAGGACATCTTCACCTTCGGGGAGACCGTGAACCCAGCTTTCACCCTGCGCCAGGGCGGCGAGCATCAGGCCACGGTGGGCAATCGACTTATCCCCGGGGACGGACAGTTCGCCGGCAACGCGCATCGCCGGTGAGACGGTGCGGGCGGACTGCACCTCAGCGAGCGGCATGCACGCCCTGCCTGAAGAGCTCGCCCACGCGCTCGCCACGGTTGATGCGCTCGCGGTAGTCGCGCAGCACCTCGGAGAAGCGGTCGATTGCCTCGACCAGGGGACCGCGGTTCGTGGTCGTGATGTCCTCGTACAGGGTGGGATCACCCTCGGCCAGGCGCACCATGCCTCGAAATCCGGGACCGCCGAGCGCCGGATCCGCAACCGGTCGCACTGTCTGGGCGTACGCGATGCTGATGGTGAAGGCCAGGTGGCTCAGAAACGCCATCTGCCGGTCGTGCGCCTCGGCGGAGAGAACTTGCGGCCGCGCTCCCAGGGCCCGGACCATTCGGAACCACTCGTCGAACGGGGTCAGGTCTTGCCCGTCATCCGGCGTGAAGATCCATGTCTCGCCGCGGAAGAGCGTGGCATCGCTTTCACCCAGGCCGCTTCGCTCCTTGCCCGCGACGGGGTGGCCGCCGAGGAATCGATCCGGAGCGGGCAGACAGCGCGCCCAGTCGAGCACCGGGCGCTTCACACTGGCCACGTCGGTGACGATGCCGCTTCGTGGCACGATGCCCGCCAGGCGTTCGAGCACCGTCCGGATCTGGTTGATGGGCGTGGCGACCACCACGATGTCGCAGTCGGCCAGGTCGCGCAGGTCGGTCGACGCGCGGTCGACTACGCCACGCTGCTGCGCCGCCAGCACGCCATCCTCGTGATGGGCGACACCGCGGACCTCGATCGACCCGCCCAGCCGGCGTAGCGCCAGGCCGAGTGAGCCACCGATCAGCCCGAGTCCGACGATGCCGACCCGCATCACGCCACTCCGACGGTCCGGTTGAGCGCCGCGGCCACCGCATCGACCTGTTGGACGAGGTGGGCGAACGCCTGCGGGGTCAAGGATTGCGCACCGTCGGAGAGCGCGACCTCCGGCTGCGCGTGCACCTCGACGATCAGGCCGTCCGCGCCCGCCGCGATCCCGGCCAGGGCCATCGGGGTGACCAGGGAGCGGCGGCCCGTGCCGTGGCTCGGGTCAACGATCACCGGAAGGTGACTCAGTTCCTTGATCAGCGGCACGGCGTTGAGGTCCAGCGTGTTTCGCGTGTAGGTCTCGAAGGTCCGAATCCCGCGCTCGCAGAGGATCACGTCGTAGTTCCCCTGGCTCAGGATGTACTCGGCCGAAAGCAGCCATTCCTCGATCGTCGCCGACATGCCTCGCTTCAGCAGGACCGGCTTGCGCAAACGACCGACTTCGGATAGCAGCGGGAAGTTCTGCATGTTGCGCGCGCCGATTTGCAGCACGTCGACGATGTCGGCCAGCGTCCCGATGTCCGCCGCCTCCAGGACCTCGCACACCAGCGGCAGGCCGGTTTCGCGTTTTGCCTCCCGCAGGATCTTGATCCCGTCGCCGCGCAGCCCCTGGAAGCTGTAGGGCGAGGTGCGCGGCTTGAAGATACCCCCACGCAGCGCGTGGGCCCCTGCCGCCCGTACTTTCCGGCAAGTCTCGAGGTACATCTCCTCGCCGTCAACCGAGCACGGCCCGGCCACGATCCAGGGGCGGTCGCCACCAACCTCGTGGTCACCGACCCTGATGCGAGTATCGCGCGATCGGAACTCGCGGTTCGACAATTTGAATGGCTTCGTGATGGGTACCACCTCAGCTACCCCGGGGGCCTCGATGAAGAGCTCCCGCAAGGCGAATGGATTCGTGCCGATGACGCCGATGACGGTTCGCTCCTCACCGTCGCTCAGGTGGGTCCGGCAACCATGCGCCTCGACCTGCGAGACGACCGCCGCCACCTGCGCCGGGGTCGCGTCGTGCCGCATCACGATGATCATGCTGTCACCCTCAACTTCTCCGCGCCGCGCAGGTAGACGAAGCGCATCGCCGATGACGGCCAGTCGGTGTTGACGAGGAGCAGCACGCGGATGCACCGTGGCAGGCTCCGCGGGTTCGAGGAGGGCACGGCCATTTCGTGGCCACAGAGCAAGGGCACGTCTCCCCAACCGAATCCCCGGGCCGCGGCGGCGGGAAACTCGGACGTCAGGTCGGGCGTCGTGGTGAACCAGACGGCGGCGATGTCGCCCGGACTGAGCGCGTTCTCGCGGGCGAGCTGCGCCAGCAGCTCCGTCGTGGCGTCGACTATCGCCGTCTCGCTGTCTTCTTCAGTGGTCGTCGCGCCGCGAATCCCTCGAACCGCCATCCTTGTTTGCCTCCTGGGCGCGCCAAGTTACTTGTTTGTGTTAGGAGGAGGCCGGTGAACGGGGGCGGCGGGAGGGGCGGCGCTAGCCCATCCCGAGCCGGTCCCGTGCCGGCCCGAGGTAGGCGTAAAAGTAGAAGCCCGCGAACTGAACCCGCCCTGACATGTGCGGCACATCGTACAAGATGTTTTGTCGCCACGCAAGGGCCGATCGTAACCTCCCTCGGTATCCCTCAACGGCGCAATACTTCCGGCAGAGGAGGCATCCATGAAGTCGATCCGAATTCAAATGGGCATCATTCCGGCGGTCGCCGCCCTCTGGCTGGCGGCCTGCGGCAGCACCGCACCCAGCAGTAACGCCCCATCGCCAGGCGGCGCCGCGCTGATCCACACCGCCTCGATCAAGGTGGGGGACAAGACGCAAACGGTGCTGAAAAATGCCAAAGGGCTCACCCTGTACTTCTTCACCCCCGACACGGCGACGAAGGTTGCCTGCACCGCCGGATGCACGTCCAACTGGCCGCCGCTCCTCGCCACCTCAGGCACACCCAGCAGCAACCCGGCGCTCCCCGGCGAGCTGACGGTGCTCAACGGGGCCAATGGCAACCAGGTTCTCTATAACGGGCACCCGCTTTACACCTACATAAAGGACGGGGACGCGGCCGATGCTTACGGGCAGGGAATCGGCGGAAAGTGGTTTGCGGCAACGTCCGACCTGGCGGCCGTGACCGCTACTCCGGCGCCGCCGCTGGGTTACTAGCGCGAGGCCGGAATGGGCGCCGCGGGCTGCGGAGCCAGGTCCGGGAGCAGCTGCATGGGATCGACGGGGCTGTTCTCGATTCGAACCTCGAAGTGGGTGTGCGGCCCGGTCGAGTTGCCGGTAGAGCCCACCAGGCCCACCAGCTGGCCTCGGTGGACGAGGTCACCTTCCTTGACCCCGATCGTGAGCAAGTGACCGTATAGCGTTTTCAAGCCGGCATCGTGCTGGATGATGACGTAGTTCCCGTATCCGACGAGGGTTCCGGTGCTGTCGGCCATGGGCCGGGCGAGCATGACGACGCCATCCGCCGCCGCGAACACCGGGGTTCCCAGCGGCACTGCCAGATCGATTCCCGTATGAAAGTGGGGGAATCCGGCATAGGAAGCCTCGAACACGTAGGGCGTCGGGCCAAAGCCTTGCGTGATGGTCGCGTGCGGGATCGGCCAGAGCAGGCGCCCGGTCGAGGCCAGCACCGGGTCTTCCGCGATCAGCTGGGCCGCCTGCTGGAAGTCCTGCTGGGCGAAGACTGCCTGCTCGATCTGGCTGAGCACACTGTCGGTCTTCATCTTGACGAGCTTTGCCCGCCGCACCGCCATATCCGGCGAGTCGGTCTGCATGGCATCGAGCGCCACCAGCGCCTCGTCGATCGTTCCCTGCAGTTGCGTCTGGAGCGACTGCTCGCTGGCGATCTCCTGGGCGAGGGTGGTGCGGACGATCACCAGCCGGGATAGGGTGTCCTTCTTGGCGTGCCGGCTGCGCTCCAACGTCGCCTGCGCATGGGCCAGGGCGACGTCGTCGGCCTGTACCGCCCGGATCAGGCTTCGCTCGCGATCCAGCACGACGTCGCTGTAGCCGAGGGTCTCCAGCAAGCCGCCGAAGCCGCCGGAGCGGATGAGGCTGGCAAAGAAGTTGTCCTGGTGTTTGTAGAGGCGCCGAATAATGGTGGCGAGCTGCGTGCGGTCGGCCTGGAGCCGGGTGCTGACCTGCTCGTGCAGCGCGCTGACCGCGGTGATTCGGCTATCGAGCGAGGCCACCTGCTTCTCGGCGTCGACGATCTGCTGGCCGAGCGCGATCAGGCTCAACTCCGACTGGTTCAGGGACTTCTCCAGCATCAGGGCATGGGCCTCGGACGCCGTGAGGTCGGCGATCAGCTGGCCCTGGGGCTGCCGGTTTAGAAGGCCCGTGTTGGTCGGCGACGGGCTGGGCGCGGGTGAGTGCGAGGGGCCCGGCTGGGTCGGATTGGCGACGGGTGAGGTCGTCGGGCTCGGGCCGGGTGAGGGTGAGGGTGACGCCCCCGGCGTGCCGGCCAGGACCGCCGCCGGTGCCACCAGCAAGCCGAGCAGCCCAACCAGACTGAGCAGTAGGACCGCCACTCTACGCCCACGCTTCGGTCCGGCGACCACCGAGCGTCGAGAGTTCACAGTCCTACCGAAGTATTTACAACTGTTAAGGCGCGGGCTTGTGCTTCCTGCCCTATCGAACCCCAAACGGTGCCTCCGTGGGCCCCTTCCTGCCCATTTCGTATTCGAACCCGGCCGGTGCGCCTCCTGAGCGCCAAGCGTTACTCTGACCCATTTTCACATTTTTGTCACGACTTCCCTGCTTCCACCTTTCCTGGGAGCCCACCCGAACACTTGCGCCGGCCTAACCTGTGCTACCATCCTGAAAAACCAACTCGGGCTATCACGGGGGAAGTGATCTGGCACAGAGCCGGTTTTTAACGCACACGCTTGTTTTGTTAGCGGCGGCCGTGATCCCGGTACTTACAGCCTTCGACCGACTCCACACTGACACCGCCTACGGCGCAAATCCCACCCCTTCGGTTTCACTGCGGACCACGCACGTCGACGACGTGGTCCTGAGTCAGGGTGGGTTCATCATGAAGATGAGCACTTCAAGTGTGGACACGCCGGTGCGGCGCGATGTCGCCTACTACACCATCAAGTCGGGTGACACC
Organism: Candidatus Dormiibacterota bacterium; assembly: GCA_035544955.1. Classification (NCBI taxonomy): domain Bacteria; kingdom Bacillati; phylum Candidatus Dormiibacterota; species Candidatus Dormiibacterota bacterium. Next base: position 55,396 of record DASZZN010000034.1, on the reverse strand, counting down.
GTCCAGAGCGTCGCGGGGCGCTACGGACTGACGCTGGACACCCTGCGCTGGGCCAACAACGTCACCGACGTGACCGCGGTCGTCCAGGGCGAGCGCCTCGTGGTGCCGCCTGTCAACGGGATCCTGGTCAAGGTCCAGGCGAACACCCAGCTGAGCGCCCTGGCCATCCAGTACCACGTCAAGGTCCAGGACATCATCGATTTCAACCTGATCCGGGATCCGGATCACCTGAAGGCGGGCACCATGGTGATGCTGCCCGACGGCGTCGGACCATCGCTGGCCGATCCGGGGATCGGCAAAAAGACGGTGCGCTCGGTGACCTGGAACCGCTTCGGACCGCAGGTGACGAACTACACCATCACCTACAGCAACACCCCGACCTACGGCTCCGGCGGCAAGTTCCCCTACGGCTATTGCACCTGGTGGGTCGCGCACAAGCGTTATGTGCCGTGGTCTGGCAACGCCTGGCAGTGGTGGTACAACGCGCAGCAGTTCGGCTTCGCCGAGGGCCAGGTCCCGATGGTGGGCGCCATCATGGTGCAGGGCATCAGTTGGTCCTCGCCGGTCGGACACGTAGCGTACGTCGAGTCCGTGAACGCGGATGGTTCCTTCACCGTTTCCGAGATGAACTACGGCGGATGGGGGCGGCTGGATTATCGCACGATCAAGTCCACGGCCGGACTCGACCTGCTGGGCTTCATCTACTAGCTAGGCCCCCGCCAGCAATGACCGCGCCCGAAGAATTCCTTGACGACACGCGCGACCAAGGCCTCAGAGAACTCGAAGACTTTCTCAGGATCCCGAGCATCTCGAGCCAACCGGAGCGCGCCGCTGACGTCCGTCGCGCCGCCGCTCACTTAGCCGAGCAGTATCAGCGCGTCGGACTCGAGAACGCCGAGGTCATCGAGACGGCCGGGCATCCGGTCGTCTATGCCGACTGGTTGAAGGCGCCCGGCAAGCCGACCGTGCTCCTCTACGGTCACTATGACGTCCAGCCGGTCGATCCCCTCGACCTCTGGAAATCGCCACCTTTCGAGCCGAATCAGGAAGATGGGGTGCTCCTTGGGCGCGGCTCATCCGATGACAAGGGACAGATCGCCCTGCACTGGCAGGCGATTCACGCCTGGCTACGGACGACCGGCGAGCTGCCCCTCAATCTGAAAGTGATCGCCGAAGGCGAAGAGGAGATCGGCAGCCCACACTTCGAGGAGTTCGTACAAGCCAACCGGGACCGGCTCAAGTCGGACTACTGCGTCATCAGCGACACGGCCATGGTGGCGAAGGGATTTCCCGCCATCACCTACGCGCTGCGCGGATTGATTTACTTCGAGCTCCGGGTCGAGGCAGCCAACACCGATTTGCATTCCGGCAGCCTCGGCGGCATTGCACCCAACCCGGCTCAGGCCCTGGCCGAGATCCTGGTCCGGCTCAAGGATGCGGCCGGCCACGTCCTGGTGCCCGGGTTCTACGACGGCGTGCGGCCCCTGAGCGACGACGAGCGCCGTCAGTTCGCGCGCGTGCCCTTTGACGAGGCGGCGATCAAGCGGACCTATGGCCTGCGGGCCCTGCACGGCGAGGCGGGCTTCACACCGACCGAGCGCAACTGGGCGCGGCCAACGCTCGATGTTAACGGGATCTGGGGCGGATATCAGGGGCCCGGCGCAAAGACGATCATTCCGGCCTGGGCCGCCGCCAAGTTCAGCTGCCGCCTCGTCCCTGACCAGGATCCAAAGGCCATCAGCGAAGCGCTGCGGGGCTATCTCGAGGAGGTTCAGCCAAAGACCGTACGGGTCAGCCTCACCGAGCTCAGCGGTCACGGCGATCCGTGGATCACGCCCGTCGACCATCCCCTGATCGGCGCCGGGCAGCGGGCTTTGCGTACGGTCTACGGTCAGGATCCTGCCCTGATCCGCGCCGGCGGCTCGATTGGCGCGGTCGAGGTCATGGGCCGGCTGCTCGAGGCGCCGTGTCTGCTGATCGGCTTCGTCTTACCGGATAGCTTTGCGCACGCGCCCAACGAGCGCCTCGACCTGGACAGCTTCTACCTGGGCCGGAAGGCGGCGCTGCATCTCTGGGAGGAGATCGCCGCTATCGGGGCGTAGCCCCCGACGGATCGATCAGTCGCCGTTTTTCGCGCCGTTGTGGGTCAGGCTGGCCCGCAGCTTTACGAAGTTGGCCCGGAGTTCGGCTTGACGAGATGCCGAGGCCGCGCGCTTCAGCCGGTCGGAGCGGCGGAATCCAAAGACGGCTTCCCAGCCGACTTGAAGCAGCGCGCCGGCGTACTCGTCGAGAGGAATGTGCTCCGCCTGGGCGGCGGCTTCGATGTAGTCCTCGAGTGTTGGATCGACGTCGGCAACAAGCTTGCCCGATACCACATTCCGCCTAGGCATAGCGATGTGATTGGTAGCGCGGCTTCAACTTTTCCTGGTAGTCGAGAAAGCCGAAGTGAAAAGCGTGGTTTGGCTCGAAGAGTAGCGCCTGGCGCGGCCAGAATTCCGATAACGCCGCCTGCTCGCGCTCCGGCTTGTCGAAACGGTGGAACAGTTCAGCCCGCGCAAGGGTTCGGACATCTTCCAACCAGGGATGGTCGTTCGATGTGAGTTGAGCGTCATCCAGCGCAGCCAGCGCGGCCTCCAGCGTCATCGCGGAACGACCGCGCAACACCGCTTGTTTCATCCTCAGCTGTCCGTTAGGCAAGCGGGCAGAGAGCGATGGGAGGAGCGAATCGAGATCGGCCAGCACCGGTTCCCAGTTTCCGGTCTTGGTGGCTTCGAGATCCAGCCCAAGACGCTCGACGTCCGCGTCGCTGAGCTCTGCTCCCGCCCGGGCGAGCTCGTACCGCGCCTGGTCGAGCTTGCCGGCTAGCCGCGCGAAGGTGGCCCGGTAGCCGAACGACTCGTCAAACATCGGCAGCCCCCGCATGTAGAGGAACATGTCGTCCGCGATCTTCAGCTCGTAGTAGTGGTCGAAGATCGGCTGGATCACCCGCTGGCCCAGCTCGAAACGGTTCCACAAGTAGTGGTAGCGAGCCATCGCCAGCACCGTGGGGCTCCCGACCTGCTCCAGACGGACATGCCGGAAGCAGGCGGCCATCTCGTCGATGCGTCCCTGCGCCTCATACTCCTGGCCCAGCCCGTAGTTCAGCCAGCCTGAGGTCGGGAACTGCCGCACCCCTTCCTCGAAGATCTCCCTGGCCCTGACGCGCTGATTGGTCCGGAACTCGACGATGCCACGGGCCCGATACCACATCTCCTGCTCGCCGCCAGGCAGGCGGCGGCGGTCCATTCGGTCGAGGACGACGCCAAGCTCGCTCCACTGACCGTTGAGGCCATACTCGTCTATCAGCCGCTCGATAGGGGTGGCGGAGATGGGTTCGTTAGTCGGCGACGAAGCGGTAGCCGATCCCCGGGACGGAGTGAATGTAGTGCGGCTTCTCGGAGTCGCGCTCGATCTTCTTGCGCAACCGGTAGACGTGGGCGTCGACGGTGCGCGTCTCGATCTCGACCTCGTAGCCCCACACCTTGCGCAGCAGCTCGCCGCGGCTCACCACCTGTCCCGCCTGCGAGGCCAGTAACGACAGCAGGTTGAACTCGGTGAGCGTCAGGGCGACTTCCTTGCCCTCGCGCCACACCTGTCGGCTGTTCATGTCGATGATGAGGCCTGGGAACTCGAAGCGCGTCTTGGGCTGTGCCTGCGAGACCGCCTGCTCGCTCCGACGCAGGTGCGCGCCCACCCGGGCTAAGAGTTCCCGTACCTCAAACGGCTTGGTCAGGTAGTCGTCGGCCCCCACCTCGAGCCCTACGACGACGTCGATCGTGTCGTTCTTCGCGGTCAGCATGATGACCGGGACCTGGGTGCCGTCGGCCCGTAGCTGGCGGCAGACATCCATCCCGGAAACCCCCGGGAGGTTCAGGTCGAGGATCACCAGGTCGGGCTCGGACTTCTCGATCATCTCCATGCCCTTCTCGCCGGTATCGGCTTCGATCAGGTTGAGGTTTTGACCCAGCATTGCCATCCGGACGACCTCCCGGGTCGGGGCATCATCCTCGATCATCAGAATCGTCTTCGGGAATGACATGGGTCGCGCCTACTCCTTCTCCAGAAAGTTCGTCACTTGCAGCATGAATTTCTTGAGTTCGATCGGTTTCGCGATGTAGCCACTGCACCCAGCGGCCAGCGCCTGCTCCTCGCTGCCCTTCAACGCGTTCGCTGTCAGGGCGACCACTTTGATGCTCCGTGTGGCCGGGTCAGCTTTGAGCTGGCGGGTAACCGCTAATCCATCAACGCCGGGAAGCTGCATATCCATCAGTATTAGGTCGGGCCGGAGGTGGCGGGCCTTCTCCAGGCCCTCCTGGCCGTTCGAGGCGGTGTCCACCGTGAAGCCGTTGCCCTCCAGGACCATCCGGGCCAGGTCCAGGTTCGAGGGGTTGTCCTCCACGACCAAAACCCGGTTCCGCTTGCTGGGGCCGGGCCGGAGCGGGAACTCGACAGTGAAGGCCGTCCCCTGGTCCGGGGCGCTCTCGAAGTCGATCGTGCCGCCGTGGAGCTCGACCAGCTTCTTGGTCAGGGCTAGCCCGAGCCCGGTGCCAGGGTACTCTCGGTTGCTGGCGCTCTGCACCTGGTAGAAGGCGCCGAAGATCTTGTGCTGGACGTCTTTGGGGATGCCGATGCCACTGTCCTTGACCGTGATCCGGAGCGCCGTGCCCTGGACTAAGGCCTGGAGGCCGACCTTCCCGGAGGGCGGCGTGAACTTGATGGCATTCGACAGGAGGTTGTAGAGGACCTGCTTAAACTTGTTCTTGTCCGCAATCAACAGGGCGTCCTGCGGCTCGACGCTGGAGCCGATCTCGATGTCCTTCTTCATCGCCAGCGAGCGCACGACGTTGAGCACCTCGCGGACGGCGGAGTCGACCCCGAACTCTTCGTAGACCAGGTCCATCCGGCCCGCCTCGACCTTGGTCAGGTCGAGGACATCGTTGATGAGCGAGAGCAGGTGCTTGCCGCTGTTATAGATGTTGTCCAAACAGTCATGGCGTTGTTTCTCGGTGATCTTGCCGGCGAGGTCGTCCCGAAGGAGCTCCGAGAATCCGAGGATGGCATTGAGTGGCGTCCGCAATTCGTGGGACATGTTGGCGAGGAACTCGGACTTGAGCCGGCTGACTTCGGCGATCTGGGCATTGGCGGTTTCCAGCTCCCCGAGGTGGTTCTGGAGCTGCTCGTAGAGGCGTCCGTTCTCGATCGCGATCGAGGCCTGGTTGGTGATGACTTTGAGGATCGCGGCGTCAAGTTCGGTGAAAGGGTCGACCCGCTGGCGCGAGATGGTCATCGCGCCGACCACCCGCTGCGTCGTCGCCAGCGGCTGGACCATGAGCGAGCGCGGTGATCGGCTCTGATCGAGGATCTTGAAGCGCGGGTCGAGGGTGGCGTCGGCAATATTGAGGGTCTCGAGCTGCTCGACGGCGTAGCCCAGGATGCCATCGCCAAGGACGAAGCGGGCGATGTGGGGCACCATGTCGCGGTGCGGGTAGGTGGCGGTGGCAGTCAGCTCCCGGCTGCCCTCGTTGAGCAAGAACACGGTTGCCGCATCGAACTGGACCATCTGGGAGGTGGCTCGCAACATCGCCTCGATGTTGTCGTTCAGTGAGAGCGAGGCGGAGAAGAGACCACCGAGCCGGTTCAGCAATTGAATCTCGGGGTCGGCTGTCACGTGCGCGACATTATAGGTCATATTTTTTGACACAACCACGTTCGCGATTGTGGGTTTCGATACTGCAACGTCACGCTGCGTAACTTCTTTCGCGGGTTGTTCCCGCGAGCGTCACACGGAGACTGAGCAGCACCGGTGCCGGTGCTGTACGCCCGAAAGGGCGGCGGCCTGACGGCCGCTGGACGGCGCCACCACCCGGTTGTTGAGTAGCATGACGCGACGTGAAGGCGATTCGCTTCCATCAGCACGGCGGCCCCGAGGTGTTGCGCTACGAGGACGCGCCCCAGCCTGAGCCGGGCCCCGGTCAGGTCCTGGTCGCGCTGCGGGCGGCCGCCCTCAACCACTTGGACATCTTCACCCGCAGCGGCGGCGTACCCAAGGTCCCCCTCCCCCACATCGGCGGCGCGGACGGCGCCGGAGTGGTGGCGGCGACGGGTCCCGGCACGAGCCGGTATCCGGTCGGGACCCGCGTCTTCTTCGACCCCGGGTTGAGCGACCACACCTGCGACTACTGCGCTCGCGGCGAGCACAGCCTCTGCGACAAGTGGGAGATTCTCGGCGAGCATCGGGACGGCACCTTCGCCCAGGCGGTCGTCCTGCCCGAAATCAACCTCCGGCCCATCCCGGAAGGCCTGAGCTTCGAAGAAGCCGCCGCATTTCCGCTGGTGTTCTTGACGGCGTGGCGGATGGTGGTCACCAAGGCCCGCGTGCAGCCGGGCGAGTCGGTGCTCATTCTCGGCATCGGCGGCGGGGTGGCGCTGGCCGCGCTGCAGATCGCCAAGCAGGCCGGGGCGCGCGTCTTCGTGACCTCGGGGAGCCAGGAAAAGCTCGAGCGGGCGAAGGCGATGGGCGCCGATGTGCTGATCAACCACAAGGCGACCGACTTCTCGAAGGAGGTCTGGGACATCACGCAGAAGCGTGGGGTCGACGTCGTGATCGAAAACGTCGGCGCGGCCACCTGGGCCGGGAGCATCCGGGCGCTGGCCAAAGGCGGCCGGCTCGTCACCTGCGGCGCCACGTCGGGTCCCAAGCCGGACGAGGACATCCGCCGCATCTTCGTCAAGCAAATCACGATCTACGGCTCGACCATGGGCACCCCGCACGACTGGGAGCAGTTGAACCGGTTGCTGGCGGCTAAAACCCTGCGCCCTGTCGTCGACCGGACGCTCCCCCTCGAGCAGGCGGCGAAGGCGCAGGAGCTGCTGGAGCACGGGGAACACTTCGGCAAGATCGTCCTCACAATCCCTCCGCTTTCGTGAAACGCTCGACGGTGGCCGCGCTGATCGGCTTGCTCCTGGTCGGCTGCGGCCAGCCGACCGCCAAGGCGACGCCGACCGGGTCGCCCCGCCATACGCCGACGCCGACTCCGAGCCCGACGCCAGTTCCGACGCCCACACCCCTGCCCCCGCCACCCAATCTGGCGCCCGCGGGCGGATTCGGCGCGCCCCCCGGTTTTTCGGCGTACGTGTATGCCCGCGGCCTCGGCGCGACCACCTCGATGGCCTTTGGCCCGGATGGGCGGCTCTATGTGCTGAGCGCCGGCGGCTCACTCGCCGTGGTGCCGTCACCGGGTGCCGGTCCGCAGACGTTGGTCTCCGGCCTGCCCACGGCGCTGGGCCTGGCCTGGCGCGGCAATGATCTCTACGTGTCAGTGCGTACAAGCGTCCGCCGCTATCAACTCAGCAACGGCGCGCTCTCCGGTGGCGGCGCGGTGGTCAGCGGGTTGCCGGTTTCCCAGCATCAGAACGACTGGATTCTCCCCATGCCCAACGGTGACTTTCTGTTGGGGGTCGGGTCGACCTGCAACGTCTGCAACGAGGGCGACTCGAGAAGCGCCAGCGTGCTGCGTTTTCGCAGCGACTGGAGCTACGCCGGCGTCGTTGTCCGCGGTGCCCGCAATCCCTACGGTCTTGCGCTTCGACCTTCGACCGGCGAGGCCTATGTCACCATCAATGGCCAGGACAACCTCGGCTCGCAGCCGGCTGATCATCTACTGCGCGTGTCCGATGGCGAAGACGCGGGATGGCCGCGCTGCTGGCCAGCCTATCCGGACGGGAGTCTCCACGGGAACTGCGGTGGAGTCGCCCCGCCCGTCGCGGTCTTCGCGCCGCACTCGTCGGCCGACGGCATCGTCTTTTACTATGGCGCCGAGTTTGGCGCAGATTACCAGGAGAACGCCTTCGTCACCGAGTGGGGCGCAAACGTGGGGGGCTCAATCGGCCGTCGCGTGATGCGGGTGGTGTTCTCCGGGTCCGGTGCGAGCGAGCACGGGCAGGTCACCGATTTCGCGACCGGATTCTCGCATCCGCTGGCTATCACCGAGGCCTCCGACGGGGGCTTGCTGGTCGGCGACTACGGGACGGGCCAGATCACGGAGATCTTCCGGACGAGCTAACGCCCGAAAGAACGCAGCGGCTAGGGCCGTCGCACTACGTATCGGCCTGGTTGATCGCTTCAAGGACCTGACCGGCTGGCTTAGCGAAGGCGAGGCGACCGCCAGCCAGGGATACCTCACGTCCGAGGGCGGCCCCTTCCATCGTCCAAGCCGCCAGTGGTACGGACAGGTGATGCCGGGCTCGTGGGCGGCGAATGTCGACAGTGACGGCGTCGATGGCAAGCTCGGCGGCATCATCTCCATCTGCGCGCACGACCCGGCCTTCGACGAGAACGTATTCCTCGCACAGGTGCAGCGGCTGTTCTTCGCCGTCCTCGAGGCGTGGACGGCGCTCAAGCCGGCGCTGAGCCAGGGCGTCATGGCCTCGCTCATCTGGGAGGAGCAGAAGGCGCAGATCGCCACCTACCGGGAACGGGGATGGCGCAACGTGCTGAGCCAGCTGGCGTTCACCAGTTCCGTCGTCGCCGGCGCGGTCAGCGGCACTGGCTTCGACACCGTCACCGTCCGAATCAACGCCAACTCCGCCGACTACGACATCGACGCCGGCGGGAATGTGATCCGCGGTGACACCGAACCATGGGACTGGACAGAAGATTGGATTTTTCAGCGCCCGTCGCTGGCGGAGACGGGCAAGCCGGGGACCATCAGCTCGCAGGCGTGTCCGAACTGCGGCGCGTCGGTCAATGTTGACATCACCAGCATCTGTCCGTTCTGCGATGCCGCGGTGATCAGCGGCAAGTTTGGTTGGTTGTTAACGCGAATCGATCGCGTCTAGTCCCACCGTTCGCAGACGTTCCGGCGCTCCGCGCCGTTCACAGACGTCCCGGCGCTCATTGGTACGCCGGGAGAATTTCGAAAGCCCTTGTCGCGGGCTTCGAAATTCAACGGCCGAGCTCCCGCCGTTCCCACAAACGCGCGGACACACGCGGCCAAAACGCAAGGGAGATGCGCGCGTACACCAGTAGGTGAGGTGGGCGCGGTGGGAGCTCGGTTTCAGCCGCTTTTCGCGGCTGAAAACAGAAAACCGACCATCGCTCAGTGGTCGGTTTTCCTGCCCCGTCTGGGCCGTACCCGCCGGCAGGCGAGCTCCACTATTCTCTCACTGCCGGGGCCACTTATGGGCTGTCGAGTTGTCCCGGAAACTCCGCCCCTGATAGCGCCGCTATAACGTCTATATAGCACCGGACTCGCGTAGGCTGCGGAAACGTTCGGCGCAGACCACCAGGTGATCAAGGACTTCCACTCCGAGTAGCCGGCCCGCCTCCTGGAGGTGGCGGGTGACCGCAAGATCCTCCGGGCTCGGGGTCGGGTCCCCCGATGGGTGATTGTGGGCCAGGATCACGGCGGCGGCGCCCAGGGTCAGCGCCGGCCCAAACACTTCACGCGGCTGTAGGGCGGCGACGTTGAGGCCACCGACCGCGACCTTTTCACAGCCGACCGGCTGGTTGCGCGTATTCAGATAGAGGACCGAAAAGCACTCCTTCACGCTGCTCCGCAGCTCCTGGAACTGCAGAAGCGCCTCGCGCGGCGAGGTGACCGCTGGGGCCGCGCTGTCCGCTGGGACGTGCCAGCGCCGAGCGAGCTCCCGCACCATGAAGAGGCGCCGCACCTGGGCGGGCCGGAACCCGTGCCGGCGAGCCGACGCCCGCAGATCGCCCGGCTGCCGCTCGACGATGCCGCCCTCCGCCAGCAGCGCTATCACTCCTGACAGATCGCCCCGCTGCCCGACCAGGGCAGCCAGCAGGCCCGGCTCGTCCGGCGCAGCCATCGCCGCCATACTACTACATTATTGTGTAGTAGTCTACGCCAAACAAACTTAGTGGTGGCTGAAGACGGCGACCAGGATGATCACGACCACGATGATGATCAGGACCACCGCGCCGACGCCGAGCAGCAGCGCGCCCATGTTGATCGTCGTGTCCTTGATGGGTGCCTGGACCGACAGGGGCGGTCCGGGCTGGACGGGCGACCCGGCACCCGGCGGGAGGGGGGCGCCAGGCGGCGCCGCCGGACGGTCGACAAAGGCACCGGGCGGGCCGGGTGATTGGGGCGCGGGCGGTTGCGACCAGCCGGTTCGGTCGCCTGGGGTCGGGGTCGGCGTGCTCTCCGCGGGCGGTCCGTCTTGTTCCTTCATCCTTGCCACTCCGATGCTTGCGTGATGTTGTCGAGGACCCAACCGAACTGCCCGCTGGTCACGGTCGCCTTGCAGTAGCTGCAGACACCCGACTCGTTGATCGACAACGGCGCGCCGCAGTTGGGGCACTGGGTGACCTCGGCCGCTTCCCCCGCCTTGGTTCGCGCCGCGCCGCTTCGCGTAAACGTCCAGTACTCCGTGAAGGGTTGGTCCTTTTGGGAGCCGAAGATGACTTTGCTGGGATTGGCGTCTTCCACCTCGTAGTCCGCGGCGCTGGCGTCGATGCGGACCGTGATGGAGTCGAAGTTCGGATCGGATTGCGCCTTGACGATCTGCACCCCGCCGATCACCAGGTTGTCGAGGATGTTCTTCTTATGGGCCGCGATCATCGCATCGATCTGGTTCTTCCAGCGGTGATAGATGCCATCGGACATATAGACGCGGGCCGGTTCCAGGTTGCGCTCCATCCAGGCTTTCTGCAGCGCGAAGAACGCCGCCTGCGCCCGATCGAGGAACATCTGCTGGTTGAAGTTCGGGTCTTTGGCCTGCAGCGCGGCCAGATCATCGCTCAAGGTCGAGCGCATCTGGGCCATGGGCGAATAGGCCGGGCCCCAGTTGGACGCTTGCACGGGATTGCCGACGCTCATCCGGCGATAGGCCTGCCAGAGGCCGAACAGGATGATGAGAAAGAAGATGAACCCACCGCCGCCTCCCCCGAAGAGGAAGAACGGCAAAAGGAACCCGGCACCGCCGAAGCCGCCGCCCCCGCCGTAGCTCCCGCCACCACCGAAGCTACCTCCGCCGCCGCCGCCACTGAAGTGGCCGCCACCTCCGGCCCGGGCAAAAGCCAGCAAGGGGCTCATCAGCACCAGCGCCATCGCCATCAGCGCGCCCAGGACGAGTCGCCGGCGCCAGCTCACGTTTGTGCCGGTGCGCCTCCGCCCGCGAGTGATTGACCACAGTTGGTGCAGAACTTGGCGTTCGCCGCGTTCTGCGTACCGCACTTGGGGCAGGCCATCGTGGCGCCGGTCGGAGCCGGGGCCGGTGAGAGGACCTGTCCGCAGCTGTTGCAGAACTTCGCGTTCTCGCTGTTCAGCGCATGACAGTTCGGGCAGCGGACCTGGATCTGGCCGCCCGCGGCGACTGTCTGACCCAACTGGCCGGCGACCAGCCCCCCGACGCCCAGTCCGACGCCCAGGAATGCCGGGTTGGCTCCGCCCTGACCGGGCCCTTGCGCCAGACCCTGGCCGGCCCCGATCATCGCCGCGCCGGCGGCGTACTGCTGGAAGCCGCCCGCGAGCTTGGTGTACTGGACGTCCTTGAGGAAGTTCTTCAGCTTGTCTTCGTCCTCGGGCTTGAGCGTGATCGTGAAGTTACCGAGGCGGACGATCTGGAGACCGTAGCTGTTGATGTTGCGCTGGACCTGGGCGATCGTCTCGGACTCAATTTCGTCCGTATGGGCCGCGATGCCGAGCAGGGGCCAGCCATTGGTCACGACATGGGATACGACATCGGTGCGCAAGGTCTTGAGCAGCTGCTCGCGCATCCAGTCGGTGATCTCGTCGTTGGTGGAAAGGTTCTGTGTTCCGACGAGGTTCACGATTAGCGACTGGGGTTCGATGACCTTGAGCGAGTACTCGCCGAAGACGCGCAGGCCCACGCCAAAGTTGGTCTGCGGATCGACGACGTTGTCGATCGCCCCGCCGAATGGCAGGTTGGGGAACTCGCGCGTTGAGATGAAATAGAGCTCGGTGCGAAACAGGTTCCCGCCGCTGGCGGCGTCGACGAGGATGCCGAGGAAGGGAATTTCCGATGAATCGAGGGTGACCCGTCCCGGCTGGATCGTGCCCTGGACGCGGCCGTCGCGGAAGAAGACCGCCAGCTCGTCCTGTTCGACCGTCAGCTGCGTCAACTTGCGGATGTTCGTGTCGGGCCACTTGAACAGAATCTGGCCCTTGGCCGTATCCGGCCGGGCGATGAACTCGCGCCGGACCTCCTGGCTGAAGATACCCATCTAACCCTCCGTTGCTGGATCGAGGCGGTTCGCGCCGCCAATCCGCCTTATAGCAGAAAAACGGGCCATCCAACCAAGTCCTTCCCCTGGCGACCCGGCGTTAAACGAGGTCTGCGCCCGCAAGATACCGCCGGTCGCGGTCTTGCTCTTCAGGATGGTTGCGCCCGAGATGCGCCCGGCATCCGCCAGGGCGGCTGGGCGCTTTTGGCTCGCCGCCGATCTGCCGAGTGCCGCCATCGTGACACTGGCGGTAGCGGCATTGGCGGCCCTCGTCGTGTTCGATCTCTCCCCACCGCTCGCCTTCAACGACGACTGGATGTACTCGTGGTCGGTGCGGCAACTGCTCGCCGGGCACGGGCTGCACATCTTTCCGGAAAGCACGGCGCTGGCGCTGGTGCAGGTGGTCTGGGGCGCTGCCTTCAGCCTGGGGCATCCCGACCAGCGGCTGCTCCGGCTGAGCGTCGTCCCGCTCGTCTTCCTCACCGCGTGGTGCAGCTTCTGGCTGGCGCGACGGCTCGGCGCCGATCGGTTCTGGTCGCTGGTCGCGGGTGCGACGCTGCTGGCCATGCCACTCTTCATGACGAACGCCACCAGCTTCATGAGCGACAACTTCTACGTCGGGCTCGTGATGGCCGCCGCCGTGACCGGTGTGGCGTGGATCATCGGCGGGCGCTGGCGCTGGCTGTGCGTGGCGTTGCTGATCATGGCGCCGCTGCAACGACAGGTTGGCCTGGCGCTGGTTCCCGCGCTGACGCTGGGGCTGCTCCTCTGGAAGCGGCCGACGTGGACGCGGTCCGACAGCCTGGCGGTGGTGGCGATGTGGACCCTGCCGGCCGCCGCCCTGGTGCTCGCCGGCCGGTTCGCGGTCGACCAGCCGCTGTATTCCGTGGTCGGGCCGTCGCAGTACAACATCGGGCACGCGATCTTTCCGCTGCCCGCCATGCTGGGATTGGCTCTGATTCCCTTTTTGGTGGCGCTCGCCTTGCGGCCGGCGGCCACAACCTTCCCCTCCCCCGCACGAGGGGGAGGGAGATATAGCGTGCTCGGTCGGGAGAGCGGCTGGTCGCTGATGTCGGCCGCGCTCGGGATCGTTGGTGCCATCGGATGCCTGGTCGATCTCCTCCAGTTTGGAATGACCTTTCCCGGAAACGTCTTCAGCCCGCTGGGGTTCGCGTCGATCCTCTCGGGATCCAAGCCGCCGATCTTTCCCAGTCCCGTGTTTCGCGCGATCGAGATTGCGGCCGTCACCACATTTGTCCTGCTGTTCGTGCTCCGCCGGCGCGGGTGGACTCCGCGCGCGCATCCACCCGATGCGCTCTTGCTCGTGATCATCAGTGCGCTGCAATTCCTTCCGCTGCTGGCGGTGCAGTGGTTCATTTACGACCGCTACTACTTTCCGGTGATCGCGCCGCTGATTCCGCTTGTTGCGGTCCTCGCCGCTCGGGCCAGTCGTCAGCGTGCCGCCAAGGCCTGGGCGACGACCGCCGTCGCCGCCGGGCTCACGCTGTACGTGGTGGGACAACAGGATTACGTGGCATGGCAGGTCGCACGCGACCGGGCCGCGCACCTCGCCTATCAGACGGCGTCCCCCGACCAGGTCCAGGCCGGTTTCGAGGCCAACGCCGTCTACGTCGAGCTGCCCAGCTATGCGCGAACCGGACGAGCGGACTTCTTTGCGATCCTCGGCCCGGCCCATCCGCAGGTCAACCTCGACTTTGCCCAAGCCGGGGACCCGCGACCCGGCGTGCCGTATTCGTCGCTTGCTCCGGGAAAGATCGTGCTCGCCTCGCCGCCCCCGCCCTAAAGGGCGGGAAATCGCCCGGGAGCCGTTGAAACATCAAGATGTCGGGCCTCTCTGTGATCGTCCCCTGCTTCAACGAGGAAGGCTCAGTCGGGACGTTTCTCCGCGAGCTGGCCGCCCAGGCGCGCTGGTTCTCGAGCTTCGAGATCATCGTCGTCGATGACGCGAGCCGCGACGGGTCGCCGGCCATCATCGAGGCCCTCGCCGCAACGATTCCGCTTCGCGTCATCACCCATCCGCGCAACCTAGGACTGGGCGCCGCGGTGCGAACCGGCTACGACGCCGCCCGTCTGCCATGGGTGACGTACCTGCCATCCGACGGCCAGGTGCCGCCCGGGGAGATCCGGAAATTCTTGCCCTTCATGGCGGACTACGACGTGATCATCACGCGACGCGGCGATCGTCCCGGTTACACGCTGTACCGGCGGCTCGCGTCGAGCGTATACACCGCGTGGGTCTCGCTGGCGTTCGGGCTACGCATCAGCGACTTCAACTGGGTGCAGGTCTGGCGGCGGTCAATGTGGCTTTCCCATCGCAGCGCATTCGACAGCGTCTTCTTCTGCGCCGAGTTCCTGGTGCGGTCACGTCCGGACCGACCCCGCATCGTCGAGATCGAAATCGGCTACCGTCCCCGGCGACACGGCCGGGCAAAGAATGGGTCACCACGTGCTGCGCTCAGAGCGGCCTGGCACATCCTCAGGCTCTTCGCCGCGGAGGGGTCTGCGGGTCGCCTGCATTTTCTGCACCCGATCGCACCCGACCGCATGGCACCCATTACTCCGGAGAAAGCCTCCTAAGAGCCCCACCCTTCTCTCCCCCAGAGGAGGGAATTACTTGCCGACGTCCCACCAGACGTCGACGCCGCCAACCGTTTCTGCCGGCCGCCCTAGCATCCAGGTGAACATCGCGGCAACGGCCTCGTGACCATCCATCGGCCCGACGATCACCGTGCGCACATCCCAGTGGCGCAGGTCGGCCATCAACGTGGGCCGCATCGCCTCGGGCGGCGGCACCGCCGCCGCGCCTCCCTCGAGCTTGACGAGCAGCGAGCCGAGCGCGCTGGACGGTGGGCTCAGCGAGGGGCCCGGGACGATCGCGTCGCCTTCGGGCATCCGAAAGCGCATCCCACTCGCCGCTTGCCACACCATGGCCTCGGCACGCCACTGCCGCGAATAGGGGGCGATCAATGCGACACTCCCCTCGGGAATGCGTTCAGCCGCCGCACTGGCAAAGAATGCCGGCACCTTCACCGGCGCGACGGGGTAAGGCAACCGGGGAATCAGCGACACGATCACGAGCGCCACGGCGGCCAAGCTGGCAAGAACCCGCACCCTGCCCTCCCCCATAGGGGGAGGGGAAATGCGCGACGGGAGAGCGTCAATGAAGAGGGCAAACAGGAGGCCGGCGAAGAGGAACGCGTACAGCATCAACCGATCGGGGAGCGCCTGGTTGAGGACCGGCAATAGCGTGAGGCCCGCCCAGGCCGCGATGAACGGATAGATCAACCACCGGCGGGCGATCCGCGCACCCGCGACGAAGGGGAGGAGAAGGGCAAACAGAGCCACCGGGACGGGCGTGCTCAGGCCGGCCACGTGGATCACAGGACCCATCGACAGCGCGGCGATGGAGATCAGCATCAGCGTCGCGAACTGGATCAATCGGTTGTCGTTGGCGCGCCTGGCCACAATCACCAGTACGGCGATCAGTGGTAAACCCAGGTAGGCGTCCCATTCATAGATGCCGGTCGAGAACCGGTGCGTAATCGCGTCGGCAAAGGGCGGCCGCACACCCTGCATAGGAGTGGGCACAATGAAGCCGAGGAGGTCGCTGACGAACAGGCGCTGACCCCAGATGCTGCCGTGGACCTGCTGCGGCCCGAAGAACTGAACCGCGAGCGGATAGCCGGTGAGCACAATGATCGCCACGGCGGCAATGCCGAGGCCGCGCAGGACGAACGGCGCCCGGATCCGCAACTGACCGGGGTACATGCCCACGAGCAACGCCACCCCCAGCGTCGCGACCAGCGCCTCGGTGGCGAGTACTTCCTCGGCGATCAGCAGCTGGACCGCTCCGACCACGCCCAGCGCCAATCCCAGCCAGATCGCGCGACGGCGCTGTCGCACGATCAGCTCGTCGAGCACGATCAACATCAAGGGCGGGGTGAAGGCCGCCGTCATCTGCGGATGGCCGAGCGCCTGCGCCACCATGAATGGCGAAAAGCCGTAAAGCAGACCGCCCAGGAAGGCGGCCAACCAGGAGTTCGTGTAGCGGCGAATCGCGAGGAACGCGCACCACGCGCTCAGGCCCAGGGAGAGGACCAGCAAGACGTTGGACGCCAGGACGGCACCCGGGCCGAGCGTCAGCGGCGCCACCAGGGCGGCCAGCGGCATGAACGCCGTGTTCCACATCAGGTTGACGCCCGCCGGATAGTCGAGGTGAGTGGTCAGCAGCGGCATCTGCCCATGCTGGAGCGCGAAGGGAAACCAGCGCAGGAGCCAAAGCACCAGTTGCGGGTCACCGCCCGCTCCCGCTTGCAGCGTGGTCGGGGACCGCCACACGCTGCTGAAGAGCAGGGCCGCCAGGCCGAGATAGAGTAGCGCAGACGGAAGAAGCCCCCACCACCCTACCCTCCCCTGCAAGCGGGGGAGGGAGATTTTGCTCAGGGCCCCCACGCTCCCCTCCCCCGTGAGGGGAGGGTGATAGCGGTCACGCCGCGGCGGCCTCGCGCCGGGTGTTTCGCCCGGTGATCGCGTCGGCGACCCGCTCGACATGCGACAGCGGCATTTCGGGATACATCGGGAGCGACAGGCTATGGGCGGCGAGTCGCTCGGCATTGGGGAATGCCCCCAGCTGGTAGCCGAGGCCGCCAAGGACAGGCTGGGCGTGAAGGGGGATCGGGTAATGAATCCCGGTTTCGATCCCCTGCGCCGTCAGCGAGGCCCGCAGGGCGTCGCGTTGTGCGGCCTGCACCACGAACAGGTGGTAGACATGGCGCCCTTCCTGCGTCGCAGTCGGGAGGCCGACCGATCCGCCGGCCAGGTGCTCGCGGTAGGCGTCCGCCAGGTATGCACGGCGAGCGTTCCAGCCATCGAGTTGCGGCAACTTGACGCGCAAAACGGCCGCCTGAATGGTGTCGAGCCGGTGATTGAGCGGCAGCGCGATGTGCTCGTATTTCGCCTTCGAGCCGTAGTTGCGCAGGGTGCGAACGGTTGCCGCGACCTCGTCGTCATTGGTGACGAGCATGCCGCCGTCTCCAAAAGCGCCCAGGTTTTTCGCGGGGTAGAAACTGAAGGCGGCGGCCCAGCCGAAGCTCCCGGCTCGATGACCGCGGTAGAGGGCACCATGGGCCTGGCACGCGTCCTCGATGACGCGCACGCCGGACTTTGCCGCGAGCTCGAGGAGCCAGTCGATTTCGCCGATCTTGCCGTAGAGGTGGACCGGCAGGATCGCCTTCGTCCGCTTCGTGATCGCGCGCTTGACGGCCGCAACGTCCACCTGGCCTTCGTGGTCGCAGTCGACCAGCACCGGCCGCGCGCCGACCGCCATGATCGCGCCCACCGTGGCGATGAAGGTATTGGCCTGGGTGATCACCTCGTCGCCCTCGCCGACGCGGGCCGCTCGGAGCGCGAGCTCGAGCGCTGAGAGGCCCGAATCGACGCCGATGGCGTGCTTGACGCCGCAGTAGCGCGCCCACTCGCTTTCGAAGAGCGTCACCGCCTCCCCGAGGATGAAGTCGCCACGCCGAAGGACATCGTCGATCGCTTCGCTGAGCGCCGGCTGCAGCGAGCGGATCTGTGCGTGCAGGTCGACGAACTTGACGGCGCTGCTCTCCGCCGGGTTCATGCGGCTTTCGCAAGGGCGGGCCGCAGCATCACCGGTACACCGCGCTGTGCAATCGACTTGTTGATGGCGACGAGCACCTCGACGACCCGCAGCCCATCACTACCATCGCTCAGGGCCTGACGGTGCGCCGTTACCGACTGGAGAAAGTGTTGGCACTGGTTCTTGAGCGGTTCGGTGGCCGGAATCGCCGGACTGACCACCTCGCCGCTGTGGGTGACGAGCTTGAACTCGCCGAAGGTCTCGTAGCTGGGCTCGCGCATGGCGCCCTTATCGAAGATGCGCAGCGGCTCGTTGGTTTCCAGGTCGTTGAAGAACGCCATCTTCCCGCTGCCGACCACCGTGATCTCCCGCACCTTGCGCGGGTCCAGCCAGCTGGCGCGAACGTTGGCGATGACGCCACCATCGAAGCCGAGCGTTGCGAATGCCACGTCCTCGCAGCGCGAGGAGAGGAACGACGCACCCTGGGCCGACACCCAGGACGGTCGCTGGTTGAGCAAGTGCAGCAGGATGGAGACGTCGTGCGTCATGAGATCCCAGACGACGTTGACGTCGGAGCGGATCGGACCCAGGTTGGTACGGGTGAAAGTGAGGTACTCGAGCTGGCCGAGCGTCCCGGAGCCGATCACCTTCTGCAGGTGGTTGATGCCGGGTTTGTAGCGAAAGACGTGGCCGACCATCAGCACCAGGTGCTTCTGCTCCGCCAGATCACGCAACTGACGCGCGTGCTCGACGTCGGTGGTCATCGGCTTTTCGACGAGGCTGTGCTTGCCCGCCTCCAGGACGGCTCGCGCTACCTCGTAGTGGCGCGTGGCGTCGGTGGCGACCACGACGGCGTCAACATCCGGGGCCGCCAGCATCTCGTGGAGCTCTCGGCTGGTCCGCACGCCGGGCGCACGCCGCTCGGCCTCTCGCAACCGGTCGGGGCTGACATCGCACGCCGCCACCACGCGGCATCCGTCCAGCTCGGAGAACGCCCGAAGGTAGTTCAGGCCCCAACGGCCGCAGCCGACCAAGCCGATGCCGATGGCCACGAATTGATGACGAATTGCCCGGCGATTTATTGCTGGCGGCTGCTCGCGGTGACGCCTGTCCAAAGCTGGACGCCACCACGCGTCACTGGCGGCCGGCCAAGCAACTCGGTAAAGAGCGCGACCACGGCCACTCGGTGCGGCATCGGCCCGACGACGACAGTCGTGACGGCCCAGGCGTTCAGATCCGCCCGCATGCGATCCAAGCTGTCGGGGTTGAGGTCCGGCGCGGCTCCGTGCTCGATCGCGACCATCTCGCTGCCGAGCACGCTATTGGGAGGGTTCGCCCGCGGCCCCGGGATCAAGGCATAGCCCTCCGGCATCTTGAAGGCCATTCCCGACTGCGCCTGCCAGAGCATGCCCTCGGTGTTGCCGCCGCGGACATAGGGCGCCACCAGCGTGACCGATCCGTCCGGCAGGAGCGATCCGAGCGCGCCCGTAAAGAAGGCCGGCGTCGACATCGCGGCGGCTGGATACGGTGTCCGCGGGACGAGCGGAAGCAACGCCAGTCCGACGGCGGCCAGGGCGAGCGCGCGGTGGCGCCCGTTGGGCCAGCGCAAGGCGTGGTCGACAAAGCCGGCGAGCAGGATGCCTGCGAAGAGAAAGACAAACAGCATCAGCCGGCCGGGCAAGATATTGCTGACCACCGGGACGATCGCGAGGCCGGCCCAGAGACCGATGAAGGTGTAGAGGATGGCGCGCAGCGGGATCCAGCCCCGCAGCCCGACGAAGCTGATGGCAAGGAGCACGACCGGGATCGGTGTGACGTGCCCGCCGACGTGCAGCGTGATGCCCAGCGAGAGCAGCGCAAAGAGAAACGCGAGCAAGGCGCAGAGGCGCAGCATCAAATGCGGGCGGGACCGGATCGCCGCGACGGCGAGCAGCACCAGGAGAGGCACACCGAGGTAGGCATCCCACTCCGCGAGGCTCCCCGAGAACTGGTCACTGAGCCGGAGGGCAAAGCCGGGCGCGAACTGCTGCACGCTGGTCGGGGCGATGAAGTTGAGGAGGTCGCTGACGTAGACGTTGGCGGGTTGCAGCGAGCCGACCACCCGTTGAGGACCGAAGAATTGCGAGGCCAGCGGTCCGACCACCAGCACCAGGAAAACGATCGCCGCCACCCCGGCCGCGCGCATGGCATAGCCGAGGTGCGAGGCGATTTCCTTACGTTTGGCGGCCATCAGCAAGGCGGTTCCAGCCGCCCCCACGATGACCTCGGCCGCGAGGAGCTCCTCGCCGGTCAGCAGCTGGGCCGCACCCAGCAACCCTAGCAGCGCGCCGCTGCGGAGGCAGGTCCACCGCTGGCGCACCAGGATCTCGTCGAGAGCGAGCAGCATCAACGGAGGGATGAAGGCAACGGCAATCTGCGGGTGCCCGAGGGACTGCGCGATCAGCGCGGGTGAGAATCCGTACAGCAGGCCGGTGAGCGCAGCCGCGAACGGCGACCTGACGAATCGCCGCGCCGCGAAGAAGCCCGCCCACGCCGAGAAGGCCAGCCCCAGCGTCGCGAGCAGGTTATAGGCGACCACCGGACCGAGCCAGAGGGTGACCGGTGACAGCACGAGCGCCGGCAGCGGAAAGAGACCGCTCCAAGAAAGGTTGGCGCCGGCCGGATAGTCCAGGTAGGTCGTCAGTAAGGGATTCCATCCATGGCCTAACGCGAAGGGCACCCAGCGCAAGAACCAGATGGAAAAAACCGGGTCGGTTCCCAGGCCGACGGCGGTGGTCTGTGGTGAGACCCAGGCGCTGCTGAACAGCACGACGGCCAGCGCCACGTAGACTGCGAGCCCGATGGCCGCGGCGACCCATGGTCGCGGCCAGCGCACGACGGCTTGTGCCGGCCGGCGCGCTGCGGTCTCCTCCAGCCGTAAAGCCACAGAGTGAAAACGCGGTGGGCTACCGCTTCTGGCTGATCGGCACCGGGGATCGAAACGAGTTGGCTCCGGAGCCCGGATTCGAACCGGGAACCGTCGCGTTAACAGCGCGCTGCTCTACCGTTGAGCTACTCCGGAACGCCAGGCGCGATCCAGTATATCCGCCAACCTCCGCCAGCTAGCTCGCGATCCGCTCCGGGACCTGCCGGCCGGCTTGCGTGCCCGTCTCCCCCACCCGCTCTTCTTCCTGGTACTCGGCGTCGGTGTTGACAAGCCACGGATCGTAGTGCGCGCCCGTGGCAATATTCCGCGCCACCAGGATCCCCGTCATCATCGAGTGATCCTGATTGTTGTAGTGATGCATCCCGTTGCGGCCGACGAGCCACAGATTCGGCAAGGCCCGCTGCAGCCATTCGCGCACGACCGCGACATTGCCGAGGTAGGCGCCGTCGTAGACGGGATAGGCCTTCGGCTGCCGGTAGACCAGTCCCGCCTTCACCTCGTCCGCGCGGCAGATGCCCAAGGCGACCAGCTCGCGCCGGCCCATGTCCAATAACTCCGCGTCCGACCAGCTCCAGATGCCGTCCTGCTCGAAACAGAAGTACTCCATTCCCAATCCCGTCAGGCCACTGTCGTCCACCATCGCAGAGCTGAAATTCCTGAAATTCGCGATCCGTCCGACCTTGACGCCCGGATCGTGCACGTAAATCCACTGGTCGGGAAAGACGTCGGCGCGGTCGACGACCACGTTGACCGTAATGAAGTCGCGGTAGCCGAGCGCGTCGGCCGCCGCCCGCACGATCGACGGCGCGGCCGGCTGCAACTTCGCGATCAGGTCGCGGATCGGCATGGTGCTGATGAACTCGCTTCCCAGCACATCAAGCGTCCCACCCGCGCTATCGCGCACCACCACCGACAACACTCGCCCACCCGCGTGACGGACAGCCATCACCTCCTCGCCCAACCGCACCGGGTGCCCGCTCGCCTTTAGTCGCGCCGCCACCGACTCCCACATCTGCCCGGCGCCCAAGCGCGGATAGCGGAATGAATCGACGAGCGTCTTCACAATGGCGTGCTCGCCACCCCGCAACGATGCGGGTAGGAGGGCATTGCGCATCACTTCGAGCAGGTTCAGGCCACGGATCCGCTGCCCCGCCCAGTCGGCGGACAGCTGGCTGGTCGGGATCCCCCAGACCTTCTCGGTGTAGGTCTTGAAGAAAATCTCGAACAGCCGCCGGCCAAACTGATTCGACACCCAGTCCTCGAAGGACTGCGGATCGACCACCGGACGGAGCCGCGCCCGCGCGTAGCTCACCAGGCAGCGCGCGGTCTCATACGGGCCGAGGTTGAGAAAGGCGTTCGAAGCCTTGATCGGATAGTCGAAGAACTTTCCCCGGTACATGATGCGCGTCAGGCGGGACACCGGCCGGATCTGATCGCCAAGGACCTCGGTCCAGAGTGCCTCGATCTCGGGGCTTTTCGAAAAGAACCGGTGCGGGCCGACGTCGAACCGGCAGCCCATGAACTCGAGCGTGCGGGCGATGCCGCCCACCTGCCGCGGGTCCTTCTCCACCACCGTGACCGGGGTCCCATGCCGCGTCAGCTCGTAGGCCGCCGACAGGCCGGCGGGCCCGGCGCCCATCACCACCACGTGGTTCTGCGAACCGGGCGAAGTCGCATCTGCCATCGGCAAGGGAGCAACTCCCGGTAGCCGACCCCTCTTGCGGCCCTCTACCTTACTATTGCGGTCCGTGGCGTCAGGCAGCCCGAAACCCCGCACCCATCCGTTCGTCGAGCGGCTTCGCCGAGGTCCGCTCCTGGGCGACGGCGCCATGGGCACACAGCTCCACGCCCGGGGCGTCAGCTTCGAGCGTTCCTTCGACGAGCTCAACCTGACCGAGCCCAAGATCGTCGAGGAAATTCACCGAGCGTACATTTCGGCTGGGTCGGAGCTGATCGAGACCAATACCTTCGGAGCCAACCGGATCAAGCTCGCCCGCCACGGGCTCGACAATCGTGTGCGGGACATCAACTTCCGGGCGGTCAAGCTGGCGCGCGAGGCCCGCGAGATCTCCGGCGAGCCGGTCTTTATCGCCGGGTCGATCGGGCCCATCGGTCAGCAGCTCGAGCCGATCGGCCGGATCACCATCGCCCAGGCGACGGCCGCTTTCGAAGAACAGATCGCCGCGCTGCTCGAGGGCGGCGCGGATCTCCTGGTGCTGGAGACCTTTACCAATCTCCCCGAGCTGCTCGCCGCCGTCACGGCGGCAAAGAAGACCGCGGACCTGCCGATCGTCGCCCAGATGACCTTCGCCGAAGACGGCCTCACGCTGAGCGCGGAGGAACCCAGCCAGGTGGTCCAGGCGCTCGAGCGCGCCGGCGTCGACGTCATCGGCGTCAACTGCGGCGTCGGTCCCCAGGTCGCATTGCTGGTGCTCGAGGAAATGCGCCAGCAGACCCGGCTGCCGCTCTCCGGCCAGCCCAACGCGGGACTCCCTGCGCGTGTTGAAGGACGGTTCTTCTACTTCGCCACCCCCGAATACTTCGCGACCTATGCGCGCCAGGCGGCGGATCTCGGCGTGGCCTACATCGGCGGCTGCTGTGGCACTACCCCGGCGCACATCGCCGCCATGCGCGCCGCGCTTCAACCGGTTGCCGGCGCGCCCCGAATTCGCCAGGCCACTCGCTCGACCTCGGTTCCGATCGATCTCAACCCGGCCGAGCAGCTGCCCCCCACGACGTTCGCCCAGCGTCTCACCCAGGGCAGCTTCGTGGTGAGCGTCGAGATCGATCCGCCGCGCGGTCTCAACCCGTCAAAATGCATCGCCGGCGCTCAGCTCATCAAAGATGCCGGTGCCGACGCGATCAACATCGGCGACAGCCCGATGGCGCGCGTCCGCATGAGCGCCCTGTCGCTGGCGATCATGATCAGGCAGGAAGTCGGCATCGACACGCTGATCCACTTCACCTCACGCGACAAGAATCTGATGGCGCTGCAGGCGGAACTGATCGGCGCGCACGCCCTGGGCATCCGCAACATCATCGCGTTGACCGGCGACCCTCCGCGCATCGGCGACTATCCGTCGGCGACGGGCGTCTGGGATGTCGATTCGATCGGCTTGATCAAGATCTTGCAGCGGCTCAACGAGGGCTATGACTGGCTCGGAACATCGATCGGCAAGCCGGCTAACTTCACGATCGCGTGCGCCGTCAACCCGTCGGCGGACGACCTCGATCACGAAATCGATCGCTTCCGCCAGAAGATCGAGGCCGGTGCCGACGTGGCCATGTCCCAGCCTCTCTACGACCTGGCGACGCTGGAGCGCTTCTTCGAGAAGACCGGGCCGCTGCCAATCCCATTCCTGCTCGGCGTCCTTCCGTTGCAGTCATCGCGGCACGCCGAATTCATGCACAACGAGGTCCCGGGCATCGTGGTTCCGCAGCAACTTCGCGACCGCATGCGTGCCGCCGGCGAAAACGGTATTGCCGAGGGGCTTACGCAATCGCGCGAGCTGCTGAACGACACCCGGCACCTGGTGCAGGGCGTCTATCTGATGCCCTCCTTTGGCCGCTACGAAGTCGTCGCCGAGCTCGTTCGCTGGCTGCGCCACGAGCGCGTCAGCGCGTCCCGAGCCGCTCCCGGCTAACAAGGTCGTCCAGCGGCCGGCGCCCACGCGGGATACCGGCGTTGGGCGGCAGGCGCAACGCTTCTGGGCTGGCCGGATACCCGATCGAGAGCACCGTCCGCAGATAGCGGTTCTCGGGGATGCCCAGCAACTCGCGCGCGCGTTGCTGATGCTCTGGGTAGATCGATCCGATGCAGGAGCCAACGCCGTGCGCCCAGGCGGCGAGCATCAGGTTCTGCATGAGCCGTCCCTCATCCATCCCGCTCCAGACATCGTCACCACGCATCACGAGCGCGAGCGCCAGCTTCGCGCCGGCGAGGTGCCCGGCGAACCGTCCGCACTTGGAGAGCGCCGTCAGCGTGTCGCGGTTCGTGACGACCACCAGGTCCCACGGTTGGCTGTTCTTGGCCGATCCCGCCCACCGGCCGGTGTCGAGGATGTCGCGCAAAACGTCATCGGGGATCTCGCGGTCCGAAAACTGACGCACCGATCGCAGCGACTTGATCAGCTTCGTATCAGGCACCGGCCCAGTCTAAAGCCTCAGCCCGGGGTCGCTTCACGCCGCTCCGCGCGCCGGTGCTCGACCTCGATGAGGGCCTCGAACACGGCCAGCAGGATGAGATCGACCGCCAGGTCGGCCAGTGCGCCCAGCTGCTGGTAATAGAAGGTGAAGAGGTCCGTCAGGAAGATCGACGCGAGAATCGAGCGCTTGAACCAGCGCAGCGCGTGAACAGGAGACCGCAGCACCAAATACACCAATCCGACCAGGGCGAGACCACCCGACACGGCAGAGGCCACCAGCAGCGGCAGATCGACACTCTCTCCAGGCCCTGTCGTCGCGGGCGAATAGACGAGCGTGAGGCTGGCCACGATGGCGCCCAACACCCTGACCAACAGCACCGCAATGGCAAGGCGTCCGCTCCAGCGCGAGCGCAGGCCGCTCTCGATGCGCTTTTGGATCCATCGCAGCCGTACGCCAAACGCGCTCCGGGCAGGAAGATCGGGCCGGCGGGCGGCCACGACGTGCTCGATATCGCCCAGCAGGGTGGTGCCCGCGGCGCCACTCTGGCGCAACCAGCGAATCAGGTGGTACTTCTCCGCCGGATCGAGGTCGTGCAGCGCGGCGTCCTGCAGCAGCATCAAGGCGTTGGCGAGGTACGTCTCCTCGTCCCAGACCCGGTGCCGTTCCAGCGAGCGCCACCAGAGGAAGAGCAGCACAAAGACCACGTAGATGAGCGCGATCGCCGGCCGGTAGAAGTAGTTGTTGTCGCTGGTGATGAATTTGCCCAGCTCGTCGATGAAGAGTCCGAATCCGAGGCCGGCAAGCACCGCCGCCGCCCGCCGGATCCGGTGGCCGAGGTAGCCCAGCAACATCAGGACGCCGGCCACCAGCAGCGCCCCGCCCCAGAGCATGTGCGCGATATGGAGCCCGCCGCCGCCAAGGCGCGGATACCCGGTCGCACCCAGTAAGAAGCGCACCCCGAGGACAGCCGCGACCGCCGAGACCAGGAAGGTCTCGAGCAGCGGGCCAGCATCCAGATTGCGGATGAAGAAGGGGCGAGCGGGCTTTTCTGGACCCATCGAAGATGGGCCACCATAGCGCGTGCCTTATGGCGAAGTCAACGCGACCATCACAGATTTGTGTAACTTCCTAGACCCTTGACACGCGTGGTCCAGCACGGTACATGTGTTCACACAAAGCCGTCCAAGGAGGGGATATGGCGGCGACCGCACTGACTGACACGGCAACGGCTGCCGATATCGAGGCAAAGCGCCGAGAGGTCGTGGCACAGGCGGAGGCAGCGGGCCTCCGCCTCGTGCGCTTCCTCTACTGCGACAACGACGGCATCATCCGTGGCAAGAGCGCCGGCATCACCAACCTGAAAGAGCGGCTCGAAACCGGCATCGGCCTGACGGTCGCCATGCAGGCCTTCACCATGCTCGACCATTTGGCCAGTGTCGATGGGATGGGCCCGGTTGGCGAGATCCGTCTTGTGCCTGATCCAAGCACGTTCGCCATTGCACCCTATGCTCCGCACACCGGCACCGTCCTGGTCGACATGCAAACGCTCGACGGCCGGCCCTACGCCGCCGACGGGCGCGGCTTCCTCAAGCGGATGATCGAACGCGCGGCCGAAGACCACGACCTCTCGCTCATCGCGGCCTTCGAGCCCGAGTGGTCGCTGGCCATCAAAAACGGCGGCGACAACTTCTCTCCCGTCGACGACAGCGGCTGTTTCACGACGACCGGCATGAACATCGCGGCACCCGTCATCGACGAGATCGTCGCCGCGCTGGAGTCCCAGGGCCTGACAGTCGAGCAGTACTACGCCGAGCTCGGCTGGGGCCAGCAGGAGCTTTCGATCCGTCATGCGCCGGCGCTGCGAGCGGCCGACCGCCACATCATCTATCGCGAGACGGTGCGAGGCGTCGCTCTCCGGCACGGTCGCTATGCGTCTTTCGCGCCCAAGCCCTGGGGTGATCAGGCGGGCAACGGCTGCCACCTGCATTTCTCAGGCTGGAACCAGGACCAGAGCGTCAACCGCTTCTATGACGGCAGCGCCCAGTACAACATCTCGACCCTGGCACGCCAGTTCATGGCGGGCGTGCTCGACCACCTGCCGGCGCTGCTGGCCCTGACCTGCCCCTCGGTCAACTCCTATCGGCGCCTGCAACCGCAGATGTGGGCCTCGGCCTATCGCGCCTGGGGACCCGACAATCGGGAGGGCGCCCTGCGCGTTGCCTCGCCGTTCAAAGGCCACGAGGAAGCGTCCACCAACGTCGAACTGAAAGCGTCCGACTCCAGCGCCAACCCCTACATCTCGCTCGGCGGTGTGATCGCCGCCGGACTCGATGGCATCGAGCGGCGGCTCACCCTCTCGCCGCCCGCGACCGTCGACCCCTACACCCTGAGCGACCACGAGCGCCAGGCGATCGGCGCCGACCGCCTGCCCACGAGTCTCAAAGAATCGATCGCGAACCTGAAACGCGACAGCACGCTCACCGACGCGCTGGGTGAGCGCCTCGCCACCTCCTACCTGGCCGTCAAAGACCTCGACATCGAGGCCTTTGCCGCGGAGGACGAGGCCTTCGAGTTCCGTCAGCACATCTATAAGTACTGACGTCCTTCATTTGAAAAGCCTGACCCCGCAACTCCCCCGCTTCGATGAGCCGAGCGCATTCCTCAAAGCGCTCGGGATGACGTTCGAGTCGGTCAGTCCAGACCGGGTGGTCGCGTGGATCGAGCTCGGTCCGGACCAGCACACGCCGTGGGGCGTCGTCCATGGCGGCGCGTACACAACCGCGATCGAGAGCGCGGCGAGCGTCGGGGCATCGGCGGCGGTTCTGGATCGCGGCCAGTTCGCGGTGGGCGTCAACAACGTCACGGACTTTCTCCGCCCGCACAAGAGCGGCCGCGTCAAGGTCGTCGCCGAGCCGATCCAACAGGGTGCCACGCAGCAGCTGTGGCAGGTCATCATCACGAGAGCCGACGACGGCAAGGTTGTCGCCCGTGGACAGGTCCGCCTCCAGAACGTTCCCCTCGATCGCTAAGCTACGCGTCGGCGACGTTTCTAACCGCATAGAGGCGCCATTCGCCCGGCACCCCCTTGAGGGCCCGAACGCCACGATCAACGAAGTCGATCTGCGAGCCGACGACCAGATCCTTGACGGTGCTCGAGACGAGTACCTCGCCCGGTCCAGCGAGGTCCGCGATGCGAGCCGCGATGTGCACGGCGATCCCGGCAAGTTTTCCTTCGCCGAGCTCACACTCGCCTGTATGAACGCCGGCTCTGATCGTTAAACCGAGGGCGGTCACCGACTCAGCAATCGTCCGGGCGCAGCGAATCGCCCTTGCCGGGCCATCGAACGACGCAAAGAATCCATCACCGGTCGTGCTGACCTCCTGTCCGCGGAAACGCTCGAGCTGGCGCCGGATCAGGGCGTTATGCCGGGCCAGAAGATTTCGCCAATCTCGGTCGCCAAGTCGTGCAGCTGTCGCCGTGGAGCCGACGATGTCAGTGAAAAGGATCGTAGCGAGGACCCGGTCCGGATCAGGTCCTCGCCGAACTCCCGTGACGAATTCCTCGATTTCACCGAGGAGCGCTTCGGTATCACCTGCCCATGGCAGATGGTCGACGCCGGAAAGCTCAACGAGTTGGGCACCTGGAATCTGAGTCGCCATGAAGTTCGCCTCGCTGGCTGGAGTGATCACGTCGCCACCGGCTTCTCGCCAGGCGGAGGCACCATGACCAAAGCGGGCGTCACGGCGGTAGAGCACGAGCGTTGGGACGCGGATCGTGGGAAGCACGTCGCGTACGTCGATCTGACTGTTCATGCGAAGAAGAGCGATCGCTGCTCCCGGGCTGGCGGCGTGTCGCATGAAGGTGCGCCAGGATTCGCGGTAGCCCGGGTTGGTCGAGAGGCTCGGCGCCGGAAGACTCGGATCGATGGAGTCCGGCCATGCGGTCTCGATAGCCCTGAGTCGCGCCTCCAACTCCTCATCGGTCATCAGATACGAGCCGGTGCGCGCGAACGAACCGTAGAGGATAAGTGCCGCACTCTGCTCCGGATAGGTGGCAGCGAACAATGCGCTCATCGCGCCGCCCTCAGAGACGCCGAACAGGGCTGCACGCCTGGAGCCCGCCGCCTCCATCACCGCCCGAACGTCGTCCATCCGCTCTTCGAGAATCGGTAGCTGATTCGAGGGAACCCGGTCGGAAAGGCCCACACCGCGCTTGTCAAACAAGATCAGGCGCGAGAAAGAGGCGAGGCGTTTGAGGAACCGGCTCTGATGAGGATTCTCCCAGGCCAGCTCAACATGGGTGACCCAGCCCGGAATGAAGATCAGATCGATCGGTCCCTGACCCAGCACCTGGTATGCGATGTGAACGTCGCCGCTTTTGGCGTACTTAGTCTCGGGAACCATGGCATCGAGCATGAGCGAACCACCTGCGCTCGTCAACGTGTGACGATCGAGGCTACAGGAAGGATTCGGCCTCAAACGCTTTACGCACTCTGCTGCCGTGTGCAGCAGCCCACTCAGCGAGGGACGGATTCCGTGCCATGGCTCTAGGATGGATCCTCGAGCGGTTCGTGCGCGGCACACAGCGGACATTCCTCGGGCGTCCACAGGTTGTTCCCCAAGCGCTCGAGCGCCTCCAGGGCGAGGTCGTGATCGTGCGCGAAGCGGGTTGACCACGCGCCGAAGGCAATGAGCGTCCCGAATGCCACCGGCCGAGCGCCGCAGGCGAGCAGGTCCTCGTAGGTTCCGCCCACAGCCGATCCAGCATTGGTCACGTCGTTCACGATCGCGACCGTCGCACCTCGCAAACCATCACGTAGCGCATTGGGGATCCGATAGCGCACCTGGTACAAGGCCTTCGATGGCGGCGGCGCAAAGCGCTCGGCAAAGGCAAACGCGGCGTCACACTGCTCCGCCACCATCTCCGCCAGGAAGGCGCCACCGGTCAGCGGGCCACAGACGACCTTAAAATCGTGTCGCAGAAGCCGTTGGGAGAGCGCGATGGCGAAAGGCCGAAGCGCCGTCGGGCGCTGCAGCAATAGATCGGGCTCGAGCCAGCGATCGCCGTGGTGACCGGACTCGAAACGGAAATGCCCGCTTCGACGGGCCATCAGCTCGACCAGGCTTTTCGCTGGCACGACCCTACCGGAAAAGCCGCTGCTCGAGGAGCGAGCGCTCCGAGAAGTTCTCGGTCAGGTCCAGGGCGCGTCGCTGCGCCGCTCGCGCCTGTTCGCGACGGCCGAGGTCGTTCAACAACTCGGCGTGTGCCGCATGGAACAAGTGATAGCCGTCCAACATCGGCGCGATCGCCTCCAGCTCTTGCAGCGCCGGCGCCGAACCCTCGACCTTCCAGAGCGCGATCGCACGGTTGAGCCGGACAACCGGAGACGGCGCCAGCGCGAGCAGCATGTCGTACAGCACGACGATTTGAAGCCAGTCCGTCGCCTCGAAACTGGGCGCCTCCGCATGGCACGCGGTAATCGCCGCCTCGATCTGGTACGGCCCGGGCCGGCCGAGGCGTGCAGCCCGTTCGATCAGGGTGATCGCCTCGGCAATCAGGGTCGCGTCCCATTGGGCGCGATCCTGGTCAGCAAGAAGGACCAACTCGCCGGATTGCGTGAATCGGGAGTCGCCACGCGCGAGATGAAGCTTCATCAGCGCGAGCAGCCCGAGGACCTCGGGTTCGTCAGGCAGCAGTCGCGAAAGGAGCGCGGCCAGCCAGGTTGCATCCTCGGCGAGATCGCGCTGGAACGGGGCGGTGCCGTGCGTTGAGAGGTGGCCCTCGTTGAAGAAGAGGTAGAGCACGGCGAGCACTTCGCCCAGGCGCTCGGCGAGCTCAGCTCCGGATGGGGCTCGATACGGAATGCCCGCCAGTGCGATCTTGCGCTTGGCTCGCACCAGCCGCTGAGCCACGGTCTCTTCGGAGGCCACGAAAGCTCGCGCGATTTCCGCCGTGCTGAAACCGCATACCGCACGCAGGGTGAGGCCAACCTGGGCCTCGCGGGAGAGCGCGGGATGGCAACAAGTCAGGATGAGCCGCAGCCGATCGTCCTCTTCGTCGCGTCGAGGCTCGAGCGCCACTTCAGCGAGCTTGCGGTCGTACCGTTTGTCGCGCTCGATTCGGTTGAGGGCGCGCCGCGAGGCGACGGTCAGGAGCCACGCGCCGGGTCGGGCCGGAATGCCCTGCCGCGGCCAGCTTTCCATGGCCGCGACCAACGCGTCCTGGGCGCACTCCTCCGCCAGGTCAAAATCGCCGAAACGGCGGATGAGTGTAGCCGTGATCCGGCCCGCTTCCTCGCGGAAGACCTCGGCGAGAACCGACGCAGCCGGTGCGGCGGCGCTCCTCACTCTTGCTATCGCTGCTCGATAACCGGCCTGATCTCTAGCGTCCCACGCCCTGGCCAACTCTTGGCCATGGCCAGTGCCTCGTCAAGATTGGCAACCTCGACCTCGGCGTATCCGCCGACGATCTCCTTGCCCTCGAGGAAGAGACCATCTTTCACCAGTGGCTTGCCGTCGGCCTGGAAACGAATCGTCGTTGCCGTGTCGGGACCCTGTAACTGATTACCATGGCCAAGCCGCGCCTGATTTTCCGCGAACCAGCGCCCGACCTGGCTATACCGCTGCCTGAGTTCGTCCGGGGTTAGCGCGTCAAAAGCGGCCTGGTCGGCCGCCGTTCCACAGAAAAGAAATACGTATTTCATGTTTTCACCTCCTGCCCTTACGACAAACGGCAACCCCGGAAAATCGACACCGGCTCCTGTCTAAGACTAAGTTAGGGCCGGAAGGCGCCGTTTAGAGGCTGTTCAGGAAGGACCGGCAAAGTTGAGCCACATGCGGTGGAGTCCGAGACCCGTGCCTCGACGCGCGGTTGCCGCGATCGCTGCCCAGCGTCGCCGCTGGACGGTTGGCGTGCTCGGCGCCGCGGTCGTCGCTCTGTTGGTCTTCGCGATCCTTGAGGGAGACCTCCCCGAACTCGTCCGGGATGGTGCGTTCTTCGTCGGGCACCTCCTGCGACAGTTCGGTATGGCGGCGGCCTTCGGGCTGCTCTACCTCGAAGAGTCCGGCGTCCCAATGCCAATGCCCGGCGACGTCTTCGTCATGTACATCGGCCATCACGCTGGTCACGGCCTGCTGACCTGGCTGGCGGCCTGGCTGGGGCTGATCGCCGTCGTCGTGCTCGGCGCGAGCAACCTCTACTGGGTCTCGCAGCGCTGGGGACGCTCCATCGTCGAGCACCGGCTCGCGAGGGTGCTGCACTTGACGCCGGCGCGCATCGACCGCGCCGAGCGGTGGTTTGGTCGCTATGGAGTCTGGACGCTCGTCTTCGGGCGGCACATCCCCGGACTTCGCGTGCCGCTCACGGTCGCCGCCGGGATCTTTCGCGTCCCCTACGGGGTCTTTATCGCGAGCGTCGCCATCTCGACGGCCGTCTGGGCGGGATTCTTCATGATGCTCGGCGCCGTGTTCGGCGGGCGGATCGGGCATCTGCTCCAGCTTCATCGGGAGGGCTACGTGATCCTGCCGGCGGTCATCGTCCTCGCCTTCGGCATCTACCTTCTTGTCCTGCTACGCCAAGCAGCAAAGCCAGAGCCGGCTTGATGCGGGGAGACCCGGAGGACTGAGGGTAGGCGTCCTCCGGGCCTGGTATATGGGGAGCGCTACTCCTCGCCGTTGAACTGATGGTCGACGTTCGGGTCGTTCGCGTTGTCCGCGTGACCGCCGGCGGCGTCGGTCGTCTCGGTCGAGGCCGGTTCGGTTGCCGATTCGGTCGGTTCGGTGGTCGCTTGGCTCGGGGCCGCCGCGGCCACGCTTGCTGCCGCCACGGTTGATTTTACGGCGTCAACGGCACCCAGCGCGCTGAACTTCACGGTCACCAGACTCGCCGCTGACTGGTGCGCCGGCGCCTTCGCGAAGGCCCCGGTCGCAGAAACGATCGCCGCCGCGAGAACCACTGGCACAGCCAGCAGCCCAATCGTCTTCGGCGTCTTCAATAATGGACACCTCCTAAGGTTTGGCCCGTGCAAGGGGGACCTGACGCCCAAGTCTGGCCACGGCAAATGAACCCACCCTAAAACGGGGGCAGCGCAGGCTTTTAGATATCTTTTAGGCGCCGTACGGATACTGGAGGGCATGAGAGTGTTGCTGATCGAGGACGACCGCAAGCTGGCGGCCAGCATTCAGCGGGCTCTGGGCGAGTCGGGGCTCGCCGTCGACATCGTCCACGAGGGCAACGACGGGATCGCGGCGGTGCTCAGTACGCCCTACGACGTGCTGGTCATGGACGTCATGCTGCCGGGCGCCGATGGACTCTCGGTCAGCCGCCAGCTCCGTCAGCAGAAAGTGAGCGCGCCGATCTTGATGTTGACGGCCCGCGATGCGGTCGACGACCGGGTGCGCGGGTTGGAAGCCGGCGCCGACGACTACATGGTCAAACCGTTCGCCATGCGTGAGCTGCTCGCGCGCATCAGGGCGCTCGCCCGGCGGCACCTCCCCGATCGCACCTCCGTGCTCACGGCGGGCAATATCGTGCTCGACACGGCAGCCCACACCCTCAAGGTCTCGGACAAGTACGTCGAGCTGACCGCCAAGGAATTCGCGATCCTCGACTTCTTCATGCATCATCCGGGACGCCTGCTGACGAGGGCGCAGATCATCGACCACGTCTGGGATTACGACTTCGAGGGCGGGCACAACCTGGTCGAGGTTTACATGGGACGGCTGCGGCGCAAGCTCATCACGGCCGGCGCCGGCGATCCCTTTGTCACGGTCCGTGGAGCCGGGTACCGCTTAGAACCGCGTCGATGAGCCGGATGCTCGCCGGCACGCGCGTCCGGCTCACGCTCGCCTTCGCCGCCGTCCTCGCTCTCGCGATCGTGGTGGCCGACGTCGCCCTCTACCTCGCGCTCTCGCGGGCGGAGACCGGTGCCGCGGCTGACGTTCTCGTCTCCCATGCCAATACCATTGCCAGCGGCATCGACGACGTCAACGGCCAGGTGCGCTTCGGGGCGGGCGATCTGCCGACGGAGACCCAGCAGGGGATCGCGGTCGATGCGGCGATCGTGGCCCCCGATGGCTCGATCAGCCAGACGCCGGGACAGGCCCTCTCCGACGCGACCCTCGCCGGAATCGCGGCTACCGCGCGGACGAACAAGACGCCGGCTCCACCGTTCAGCGTGCGCGATAGCCGGGGAGTGCCGCGCCTCGTCTACGCACTCCCGCTGCAGACGAGCCAGGGAGCGACGGCGGTGTTGATCGTCAGCCGCTCGGTCAGCGAGCTGCAGACGGCCTTGAATCAAACCATCCTCTTCCTCGGCGTCCTGTCGGCCCTGATCGTGCTCGCGGGAACGCTGCTGGCGCACCGTCTGGCGGGCAACATTCTCGAGCCGGTGCGACGCATCGCCTCGACCGCGCGCTCGCTGAGCCAGCACGACCTCAATCGTCGCGTTGAGGTCGACGTTCCGCCGGATGAGCTCGGCGAGCTGGTCGAGACCTTCAACGGGATGCTGGCGCGCCTCGAGGCGAGCTTCGAGAGCCTGCGGCGCTTCACGGCGGACGCGTCGCACGAGCTGCGCTCCTCGCTGGCGCTGATGCGCAGTGAGCTGGAAGGAACCCTTGCCCGGGCACGCACCCCGGCCGAGTACCAGCAGGTCCTGCGCGGGCTCGAGGCCGAGGTCGAGCACATGGCCCGGATGGTCGACCAGCTGCTGATGCTGGCCCGGGCCGACGCCGGCGCGCTGCAGCCGGCGGAGACGAATCTCGATGTCGCCGACTTTCTCCACGAGACGGCGGCGCGCTGGCGGCCGGTTGCGGAAACGCGGCACGTCCGGGTCGACGTGGACGCACCCGATTCCGGGAGCGTCTTTGGGGACCCCGACCTGCTGCGGCGGGTCATGGACAACCTGATCGACAACGCCACGCGTCACACGCCGGAAGGGAGCGCGGTCCAACTGATCGGCGCCCCCACGCCGCGAGGCTGGAACATCGACGTGCGCGACGAGGGGCCCGGCGTCCCGGCAGCCGCTCGCTCGGTGCTCTTCGAACGGTTTGTCCGGGCGGACACCGCGCGCGCCCGCGATACCGCCGGCGCCGGACTGGGTCTCGCCCTCAGCCGGGCGATCGCGGAATCGCACGGTGGCAGCCTGCAGTTGCTGGATCAAAACGGCTCCGGCGCCACCTTCCGGCTCTTCCTCCCGAAACTCTTCCCCGCCGCGCTACCCTCCCCTGGAGTCTCGTCGACCTCCGGTTAGGTTCTCTCTCCGCTGCGCGTTTATGCTTCGATGCCCATCTGGCTCGTCGTGCTCGGCGTCATTGTGATCGCCGTGGGGGTGGCGCTGGTTGTTGGGGTTCGACGGCCCCGCTCACTCGAGGATGAGTTGAAGCAACCAGTACCCGCACCTCCGGTTGGGGCCGCGCCGTCAGGGCAAGCGTCGGCTGGGCACGCACCGCTTGCCGCGACGATCGAGGCTCTGGTGACACGGCGGGCCACCGGCAAGCTCGAGGTGACCTCCGGCGATCGAAGCTGCTCCCTCTATTTCCTCTTCGGCCACCTCTTTTATGCGGAGAGCGGCAGTTTCAAAGGCGAGGATGCCCTACAGGCCGCCCTTGCCTGGGGCCAAGTATCGTCGGCGTTCGATCCGAGCGCTCACCTCCCCAGCGAAGAGACGTTTCTGCGGCCAACCGCGTAGCGGACCAGCCCCTCCGACCACCCGGCCGCCACGACCAGGAACCCGAGCGCGATCCATCGCGGACGCCGGTACCACGAACCCAGTGCCATCACCACGTCGCCGGTGAGGCGAACCGCAACTGCAGCGGGCGACATGTTAGCCAGCACGTAGCGACCGGCGGCAGTCCCTCGCAGCCGTTCCACGTCCGCCGCCGTGAGCACGATCGCCGACCCGGCGATCGGTAGCGCGAGGCGCGTCACGATCCCGGCGACCGGCCGATGCCGCCACAGCAGGGTGTTGGAAATGAGCGAGGCCGAGATGTCAGCGGCCAGCTTTAGCGGATGGACCTGGTGGAGCAGGACGCGATCATCCATTTGCCGGGTCTCCACCGGGTTATCGCTTCTTTCGCCGCCGAAAGCGGCGCTGCTCCCGCTCGCGGTGCGGAAGGTAGGAACGATCACCGATCCATTGCGCCGGAATGATCGCCAGCGCGCGGGCCAGGCCATTGATGGGCGCGGCGTAGTTGGAGCGAAACTTGGCGAACTTGGTCCAGGCCTCCTCGGGGGAATTGCACTGATAGCCCGCCTTCTTCAGGCGCTCCCAGGCTTCGTCGAATTCGAAGCGCTCGATGACGGGCGTATCGGCCGGCACCGCCCAGCGGCGGAAGTACCAGGAGAGGTCTTCGACCAAATGGTTGCCGACGCGATACATCAGCTTGGCCGGCCCCTCGGATTTGTCATCGACGGTGCTCATGACGAGGACCGCGGCATCCATCACGGCCCCAAACGAGTTGAGCCATGCCTCGTTATCGTGACTCGATCGAAAGAAGACCAACGAGGGGTAGGCCAGGTGGCTCTCCAGCACCGCCGCCGCCCACAGTTTCCAATCGTCAAAGGTCTTGATCAGCTCGTCGCGCATATTGTGTGCCGCCGCTGTCTCCAGAATCTGGACGCCGGAGGGCGGCGCGCCGGCGAGTGCATCGAGCGTCACGACTAACTCCTCGCGTCGCTGAAATGCCTGATACAGCGAAAAGAGGAGCGTGATGGCGAGCGCCGCGAAGATGATGCCGGTCGTGCTTTCGAAGATGGTCGCCAGGCGCGCCGGTACCCCGATGGGAATGATGTCGCCGTAGCTGAGCGGCACGAGGGTCGTCGCCGAAAAGTACAGCGACGTGCCCAACGAGTCTGGTGTCGGGCGCAGCTGCTCGCGCAGTCCATCGATGATCAACCCGTATCCGAGCACCAGCGCCAGCCCCCACACGGCGAAGGAGAGGAGGACGCCGATCGGGCCGTAGGTCGCCAACCACCGCTCGCGCCGGGGGATCGACGACATCCGATTGCCCACCCATCGCCAGGTGAGCCAGGCCCCGCGAAGCAGGTAGCGCACCGTCGCCAGCTTGTTGATCGCCGGGCGAGGCAAGACGACCGACTGAAAGAGGTCGTAGAAGACGATCAGGACGAGGGCGACCCCAACGACGATCTCCCCCCAGTGAAGCGCGGCGAGGAGCATGGCTCATTATGTAGTCCTGACGGCGGAGCCTAGAGCTTCGTTACCTACTGCGACTGGTCATTGTTGTTCTCGAAATCGAACAGGTCGAGCAGATCGCTGATCGAGTCGAGCCGGTCGCGCGGAGGCGCTGGCTTGCCGCCCGACTGGTAGTTCCCGCCCGTGGGGGTGGCTACGTCGAACTGATGGTTCCGCGAAGCAAGGGTTGGCAGTCCATGCAGCCGCTCGATCAGCTTCAGCGTCGAGGCGTGCTCTGCGGGCTTGCGCGACAGCACCGGGCCCCGCCGGGCGAATGGCGAGATGACCCAGAACGGCACCCGGATGCCCAATCCGTAGGCATCCACCTGTGGCGGCGCCACATGATCGAAGAAGCCGCCGTGCTCGTCATACGTGAGCAAGAACGCCGACCGCTTCCAGGCATCCGACTCGCGTAGCGCGGTGATGATCTCCTGCTGGAACCCCATGCCGACCGAGATATCCGCTGGCGGATGCTCGTCGAAGCCCATCGAGAAGCTCGGGATCACCCAGGAGACGTCAGGCAGTTCGTCATTCTCGCAGTCGGCGAGGTAGTCGGCCTTGGTCGCCGTCGTTCGCGGATCGTGCGCCCATCGACTCCAGAAGACGGCAACGTTGTCGCTGTCGCCGGAGGGAACGTCGTCCGAGCCGATGCTGTAGATCTTCCAGGTGACATCGAACTCGTCGAGCAGGTCGAGGATGATCGGCCAGCCGCCCGAATCGAAGATTCCATAACCCCAGAGGCCGTTCGTCGTGATGCCGCCCGATGTTCCAGACATGAGGTAGAAACGGTTCGGCCAGGTTGGACCGAGCAGCGAGCAGAAGTAGTTCGCGCAGAGCGCTGAGTTGCGGAACAAGCTGTAGTAGAAGGGCAGCTCGCGCTGCGTGTAGTAACCGATCGCGTCGTTGCCCCCAGTGGTATAGAAGCCGTCCATCTTGCCCCCGTCGTACTGCTTGTGGACGCCATTCCACCCGTGGGGCGGATCGTTGGTCGAAAGCGCGGTGAACTCGAATGGGGCATGTCGTCCGCCCGCCGCATCCGGCTGCGTGTACCCCGGCGGCGGGCCATAGCCCTTCGCCTGCACCTGGCCGGAGTAACCGAAGTAGTGGTCGAAGGAGCGGTTCTCCTGACACGAGATGATCAAGTGCTTGATCGGTGACTTCTTCTTGTCGGGACGTTGCGCCCGCGCCGCCACCGACAAAGGCGTCCAGAGGGTTCCGCCGAGAACTGCCGCACCCGCTACCGCGGACTTCTTGAGAAATGTTCGACGTGTGTAGGCATCGTTCTTTGCCATCTGCGTCCTCCCTTCCTCCAGTGGTCAGGAGAGTCTACCCCTGGGGTGATACGATTCGCGCCCGGGATGCGTTAAGGGGAGAGAATGGCCGTCACGTCGCTTCGGGGAGAGCCGACAGCACGACTCAGCTTCGGCCGGCTGGCGGCGATCAACGCCTTCTGGTTCGGCGGCGGCGCCCACTGGCAGCCGATCTACATCTCGCTCATCCCGGTCGGCGCCACCCTCATCGCCGGCTCCAACGCCGATCTTCTGATCGGCCGGGTGACGGCCGCGGGCGGGGTCTTTGCCCTACTCACCCCCATCCTCGTCGGCTGGCTGAGCGACCGAACCGTGACCCGCTGGGGACGCCGGCGGCCCTGGATGGTAGCCGGCACTGTTCTGAACATCATCGGTCTGGGTTTGCTGGCGCTCTCGACGAATCAACTGACCTTTATCGCCGCGTACCTCGTCGTGCAGTTGAGCAACAATGCGGCCGGGGCTGCCTACACGGGCGTCATCCCGGACGTCGTCCGGGCGGAGGATCGAGGCCGCGCCTCGGGCTTGCTCGGCACCATGAACCAGCTGGGAACCGTCGTTGGCGTCGGGCTGGTGGGCCTCACCTTCAAGCTCTACGGTGATACGCGCGCCGGCCTTCTCGCCGGCTACGGCGTCGTCGCCGTCATCCTCGCCATCACGCTGTTGATCACCGTGATCGCGGTCAAGGAGCCTCGGATCATCCCCCCACCCCGGCCCTCCCCCCGACAGGGCAGGGGAGATTTGTCCATAGCGGCCATCGTCTGCGGTGGGGCCTTCCTCGTCGCCCTCATCGCGTTGTTCGCGATCCTTCTCCTTCAGCTTGGCTCCTTCCTATGGCCGGTCGTCGCCGTCTTCCTGGCGGCCGGCATCGTCACCGTGATGGCCGCGCGACAGCTTCCGGCGCTGATGGCATTCTTCCAGGCGTTCCGTTCCAACGACTTCTTCTGGACGTTCGCGACTCGCGCTTTAGTGACATTGGGCATCTTCTCGATCCTTCCGTTCATGGAGCTGTACTTCCGGGACGTCGTGCGCGCGAAGGATGCCGGCGCCGCCAGTGCCTTCTGGCTGCTGGCGGTGATTGCCGGGGCGATCATCCCCTCGATGATCGGCGGCGTCCTGTCGGACCGGACCGGGCGGCGCAAGCTGTTCGTCTACATCTCCAGCGCTATTCAGGCCGTCGTCGTTTCCATCCTGCTCTTCGGCCTGGTCCGCTCCCTGACCGTGCTGTATGTCCTCGGCATCCTCTACGGCATCGGCTACGGCGCCTACTACGCCGTCGACTGGGCGCTCGCCTGTGACGTACTTCCCAATCGCGAGGAAGCGGCGGGGCGAGACATGGCGCTCTGGCACGTCTCCTTCACGCTTCCGCAGGTGCTCGCGCCGGCCATCCTGGCCGGGTTTCTCCACTTCTTGAACGAGCCGGGTCACCAGCTATTGGGCGTCGCGAGCGGCAACGACCTGGGCTTCCGCTTCATCTTCGGGAGCGCGGCGCTGTGGTTCATCCTCGGAACGGTGATGGTCAGCCGTATCCGAGGCGTTCGCTAACGGCGCCGAGCGTCGCCCCTCGGGTAGCGGGGCCACCAGCCTGGCACGGCGCGCCGGTAGCTGTCGTACTTCGCGCCATGCCGGCGGTGCAGCGCGGGCTCCTGGTAGCCACGAGCAAACGCCACAAATGCCGCCGCGACGGCACATCCGTACAGCAGCAACACAAGCTGCCCCAGAAGGAGCGCCTGGCCGGCGATCGTGGCGAAGACTGCCAGGTACATCGGATTGCGCACAAACCGGTAGAGTCCCCCAACCACCAGCCGCTCCGTTGGCGAGACCGGCGCGGGCGTGCCGACGCCTTCCACCACGAATTGCACCAATGCGTGAATCAGCACGCCGAGGCCCGTGACAAGAAGCAGCGCACCCACCAATCGCAGTGGCGCCCAGTAGGGCAATGGGTCCTCGACACGCCAGCCGGTGAGCCACCAGGGGACGAGGCCGGCGACGACTCCAGGTGCCAGCACGAAGAACACGGCGCTGCCGGCGGCAGCCGTTGCTCTACCCATCTCCGGTGATTAACTTGTACCACCGCCATGGCCGTACGCGACGTCCGTCCGCTGCTCGAGTTGTGGGAGGACGTCCAGGCCGTCGACCATCACTGTCACCCCCTCCGACGATGGCCCTTCCAGCTGACCGGGCCTGAGCTACGCTCGGCCTTTACCGAAGCGATCGATCCGGCGATCGCCGATCAGCATGTGATCTACACCGCGGCCTACCAGGGCGCGCTGCATCGCATCGCGGTTGAGCTTCACTGCGATCCGAGCGAAGGCGCCATCCTGGACCATCGCAACGCGGCCGACCCGGCCAGGTACGCCAGGCAGTTGCTCGGCCGGACGGCGACCGAGGTGATGCTAGTCGACCATGGTTTCGCCTCCAGTGATGCCTTCACGGTCGACGAGCAGCAACAGGCCACCGGCATCCCACAGCTCGAGATCATTCGCCTGGAGACGCTCGCCGAAAATCTTGTCAAAACCGCGAGCGAACCTCGGGAATGGTTCGCGAACATCCGCGCAGCGCTGCGAGCCGACGTCGCGCGCGGCGCCGTCGGCGTCAAGACCATCTGCGCCTACCGCGCCAGCCTCAAGCTCGAGCCGGTCGATACGGACGCGCTCGGCGTTGCCTTCAGCAGCCTGCGTTCACGCACCGAACGCGACGAACCGCTGCGCATCACCGGCAACGCCATCTGCCATGCGCTCGTCTTCGAAGCGGCCAAGGAGTGTCAGGAACTCGACGTGCCCTTGCAGGTCCATTGCGGCTTCGGCGATCCGGACGAGGACCTGGCCGAAGCCTCGCCGCTCGGTCTCCGGCCGCTCTTCATCGATCCCAGTTACCGCGGCCTGCGAATCGCTCTCCTCCACTGCTACCCCTATCACCGCGAGGCCGCCTACCTCTGCTCGGTCTTCCCCGGCGTGTACATGGACCTGTCGCTGACCATCCCCTTCGCCGCCCTCGACGGCGCGCGGGCGATGCGCGAAGCGCTCGGCCTCTGCCCCACCAGCAAGCTGCTCTATGCCAGTGACGCGACCCGATATCCCGAGGTCTATCTCGTTGCGGCGACGCTGCATCGCGAGGCACTCGCCGACGCGCTCGGTGAACTCGTCGAGCGGCGGGTCATGTCGCGCTCTGCCGCGGTCGACGCCGGCCGGCAGGTATTGGCCGGCAACGCCCGCCGCCTTTACCCGCTGCCAAACGGACCCCGGCAGTAGGCCAAACGGCCTAACCGGCGGATCGGATTGAAACGCATCATGTCATGACATGAATCCCCTCAACGGTGTGGC
Organism: Candidatus Dormiibacterota bacterium; assembly: GCA_035544955.1. Lineage (NCBI taxonomy): Bacteria > Bacillati > Candidatus Dormiibacterota > Candidatus Dormiibacterota bacterium. The sequence goes on along the minus strand of DASZZN010000034.1, from coordinate 13,630 downwards.
GCGCATCCTCCTCATCGCGGACGATCGCGAGAGTGGGGAGCCCTATCGCGATGCGCTGGCAGCCGGCGGGTACGAGGTCTCGCAGGCCATTAGCTTCGTCGAGGCGCTCGACTCCCTGATGCCGGACCCGGATGTCATCGCTCTCTGCGAGTTGGCGGTGTTTGCCTACCCGGCGCAGAACGCCCAGGTGCTGAGGGTTCCGGCGGAGATGACACCGGCGGCGCTCGTCGTCGAGGTGCACCGCCGCGTCGCACTGCGTGCCACGCTGTACGCCACCATCGCCCAAGCGGCCTGACGCCTACTTGATCAGCTCAGCGAACGCGGCCAGCAGCACTCGTGACCGTTGCTGCTGCGCGCCTAGATAGATTCGCAGCTCGTCGCGCACCTCGTCCGCCGTCCGCTTCCAGACCCTGCCCAGGGTAGGCTCGGCGACCCGCAACCACGCCTCCACCCCATCGGCGTCGACCTCGAAATGAAACTGCATGCCCCAGGCGTTGCCGCCCAGGCGGAAGGCCTGGATCGGCACGTCATCGCCGGCCACCAGGAGGTCGGCGCCGGCGGGCAAGTCGAACGTATCTTCGTGCCACTGGAAGACCCGATCGCCGCTCTGGAACGCGCCCAGCAAGGCGTCGCGCTGTCCCAGGTCAGTGACCCGCACGGGTTTGAAGCCCAGTTCGTGCACCGCCGCCCGGTAGACGGGTGCGTCGAACGCCCGTGCCAGCATCTGCGCGCCCAGGCAGATCCCCAGCACCGGCAACCCGGCGTCCGCCGCCCGCCGCATCAGCGCTCGTTGGGTGAGCAAGTAGGGATGACGGTCGATCTCGTCGACATTCATCTCGCCGCCGAACACGATGAGGCCGCCGATTTCTTCGAGGTCCGGCCACCTGACCTCGGCCTCGAAGGCGTCAAGGCGGATGAGTGGGACGCCCGCCTCGGCGAGCACCGCGGCCGTGATCCCCAGGGTGTCATCGCGGTCATTCCGAATTCCAAATACCGGCTTCATCGGGTTCGCTGATATTCTCCTTGAGGGCGACTATGAAGATCGGACTCGATATCGCTGACTTCACCTGGCCCGTCGGACCGGCCAAACTCGGGAGCACGCTCGGCCAGATTGCCCGCACCGCGGACCAGGCCGGCTTCGACTCCATCTGGGTGATGGACCACTTCTGGCAGATCCGGATGAACGGCCCCGAACACCACGAGATGCTCGAAGGCTACAGCGCGCTCAGCTACATGGCTGGTGTAACCTCGCGCGTGAAGCTCGGCACCATGGTGACGGGCGCCATCTATCGCTACCCCGGTATCCTGGCGAAAACCGTCACCACGCTCGACGTCCTCTCCGGCGGACGCGCCTGGCTGGGCATTGGCGCCGCCTGGAATGAGGCCGAGAGCAACGGCCTCGGCATCCCCTTTCCGCCGATAAAGGAGCGCTTCGAGCGGCTCGAAGAGACACTCCAGATTTGCCTCGCCATGTGGGAAGGCAAGCGCGGAAGCGAAAAACCCCTCCGTGGGGCGCATTACCAGCCGGAACGGCTACTGAACTCTCCCCAGTCCCTCACCCGCCCTCACCCACCCATCCTCATCGGCGGCGGCGGGGAAAAGAAAACGCTGCGCCTGGTGGCGCAGTACGCCGACGCCTGCAACCTCTTTCCGACTCCCGAAATCCCGCGCAAGCTCGACATCCTGCGCGAGCACTGCAAGGCCGTCGGCCGCAACTACGACGACATCGAGAAGACCTCCCTCTTCCAGTTCGACCTGGGCGACAACGGCGAAAACCTCGGCAAGGTAATCGGGGGCCTGAAGTGGCTGGCCGGCATGGGCATCCAGACCGTCATCGGGCATGTGCCGAAGATCTACGAGACCAAGCGGCTCGAGCTCATTGGCGAAAAGCTGATTCCCGCCGTAGCTGACCTCGAGGCCGCCACCGCCGGCTTGCGCTAGGACGCTGTCAGCTTTAGGGGCAGGGCGATTGTAAGGCTACTTGTGGTCGACGAGGCTCCCTTGACAATCTCCGCCGGGGGGCCAAGCTTATGCCGTGGAGGACGCCCTGGCGATTGGCAACCCTGAGCTGAGGGGCCTGGGTCATGACCTGCGCACACCGCTCGCGGTCATCAACGGCTACGCACAGTTGCTGAGATCCGAAGATTTATCGCCGGAGCAGCGCGCGCGAGCCTGCGATCTGATCCTCGAGAAGTGCGAGGAACTCAACACGGTGATCCGACGCCTTCTCGAGCCGAGTGAGTCGGGACTGCAGACGCCAGTCGCGGTCGAGAGGACAGCCTAAGGCCTTAACCGACCCAGGCTAGCCAGAGTTGATGGGTCAGGCGGCGGCGCCTCGTCATCAAGCGGCCCCATGCCCCGCTGCGCCGGACGATCACGACCGGCTCGCGGATTTGATCAGGGTGGGCGAACGCGGTCTGCATCGTCATAAAGAGTCGATGCATGTCGGTCTTCGGTCCTCCGACCATCACCCTCTGCGGCCCGCTGAGAAGAACGCCGCGCGGTCCGCTCATCGTCTGATAGTTGACGGCGATCGCGTCGCGCAATGCCCCCCAGTACGCAAGCAGCGAAATGCGCGCCCGCGGGATCTCTAGCCGGGTTCGCCCGAGCACCACCAGACGGCGGTCGGTCAGCAGGAGAATCGACGAGGTGCCCAGAACGCCGACGTAATGGATGGAGGCTTCAGCCAGGAGCCGCTCGCCGGCACTGGGGATCCCGGCGGCCATGACGCTCTCGGCGTAGCGCCTATAGTCGAAGTCCGGCACGTCGATCAAGGTTGGCCACCCGTCGTCGGTGCCATCGCCGGGATCGCGCACCACGAACCGCTCGATCGCGCCGGCCTTCTCCTTCGGCCCCGGTAGGTCAGGCACTGCCGGCGGATCGTCGAGGAGCGATTTTGACGCCGGGGCCGTCGGGGCCCGGCTTACAAACCAGGAGTCGGGCCCCTTCCAGCACAAGACCATCGCAATCAGCGGCAAGAGCAGGAACAACCCGGCCAAGGCGACCGTGAGCCAGCTCGCGTTGGACTCGAGGATGGCGAAGTCGTCCGTGTGCGCGCCGTTGATGGCCATGAGGTAGCCGTCGAAGACCTCGATCTGGACCGTGTCTCCCACCGCAAACGCGCGGTCCGGCGCAGCGCCATTCGCCAGCCTGATCCAGGTTCGCGAACGGTTGACCGTCGGTACGTCCGTGGGAAGGCGGATGTCGATATGCCCTCTGGCCGAAAAGCCCGTCACGACCGCCGGCGTGTCGAACCGGCAGGTTAGCGGGTCGGCCGACGCCCGCTCACACAGTGGGGCTCGCTCATAGGCGGCGAGCTCCGCCCGGTCATGAATTCCCAAGAACACTGAGCCAAGGGTGAACGCCAGGCCGGCGACGGCGCAGCCGGCCATGAGGACGATCCCCGCCCGACGAGATCCGGCGATGGCGCTCGCCTTCATCGCGGCGTCGGCGCTGCCATTCTTCGACGGAGCAGCGCTCACCGGTCGTAGCGGGATCCCGAGATAAGAGGCGAACGACCCCATTCGTGCCGGCGTGAAGCGGTCCACCCACAGGAGGGCGTTTCCGTCTCGGTTGACGAAGTAGTAGCGAGGGGCACCAGGGCGGGCCGTCGTCAGGTATTGGATGGCGACGACGTCGTGGCGTGGCACTCTCTGTGGTGGCTGGAACATCTTCTTCCACCGAATTTCGGTGGCGTCGGCGCTGAGCGTGCGTGGCTGAAAGGTCCGTCCGACGACTAACACGAGCAGTGCCACCGGAAGTGCGAGCCGCGCCTGGGCCCCGGCTGCGTTTCCACCTATCCAGATGATCAGGCCGAGATATGCCCCAAAGATGACCAGGATCGCGACGGCAATCCGGAACGGATGAAAGTAGTGAAGGCGCTCGGCAGGCGCCTGGAATTCCGGAGCGTAGGCCGGGAGGCCCATGCCAGATCAACGTCGCCTAGCCGGAAATCTCCCTCCATTTCAACATATAGCAGGGACGGGGACTTGCGGCAAGACCCCGGTGATGGCCCACAATTCGGTTTCGATGCGCGTTCTGCTGTCGACAATCGGGTCGCGTGGCGACGTCCAGCCGTTGGTCGCACTGGCGTCGGAACTGAGAGAGCTTGGTCAGGAAGTCCGCCTGTGCGCGCCGCCCGACTTCCGCGACTGGATCGAGGCCCTCGGGATCCCCTTCGTCCCCATCGGGCCCGAGGTCCGACCGTTTGCGATATCCAGCCCACCAGCTGTCCGCGCCAGACCCTCGCCCGAACAGATGCGTCAGATTGCGGACGCTACGGTCGCCACCCAGTTCGAGGTCATACCGGCGGCCGCCGAAGGGTGCGACATCCTCGTGGGAGGTGGGGCATTGCAAATCGCCCTTCGTTCGGCGGCCGAGCTGAGGGGAATCCCCTACGTCTACGCGAGTTATTGCCCGATCTCCTTGCCCTCGTCGCACCACGCGCCGCCCGCATGGCGGGGAGACTCAGCGCCGGACGGTACGCCTGACAACAGCAAGCTCTGGGCTGAGGATGCACAACGTTGGAACGATTCCTGGGGCGTGGCGCTCAACGCGCATCGGGCATCCGCGGGCCTGCCCCCGGTCGCTAACGTGCGGGACTACATCTTCACCGGTACGCCCTGGATCGCCGCCGACCCAACCTTGGCGCCCTGGCCTGAGCCTGGGGACCCGAACGTGATTCAGACCGGCGCCTGGATCCTGCCGGACCAGCGTCCGCTGTCGGCAGAGCTGGAGACATTTCTCGAGGCGGGCGAACCACCCATCTATCTGGGCTTCGGCAGCATCCGCACGCCGCAAGACCTCAGCCAGAACATGGTCCGGGCGGCCCGGGCGCTCGGACGCCGCGCGATCGTGTCCCGCGGGTGGGCCGACCTGGCACTTCCGGACAAAGAACCCGATAGCCTGTCCATCGGAGAGGTCAACCAGCAAGCGCTCTTCAAGCGGGTCGCCGCCGTCGTGCACCACGGGGGCGCGGGCACCACGACCGCGGCCGCGCGGGCCGGAGCACCCCAGGTCGTCATCCCCCAGCACTACGACCAGTTCTATTGGGCACAACGAATCGCCCAGCTCGGAATCGGAAGCGCCCACCCGCCCGTCGTACCGACCGCTGACTCGCTGGCCGCGGCTCTCAGCCACGTCCTGCAGCCCGACGTGGCGGCCCGTGCTCGACTCATCGCCGGCGCCGTGCGCACCGACGGCGCACAGGCCGCCGCGCAGCGATTGGTCGCCGCTCGTTCTGAAACGAGTTCTTAAAAGCGGGGTTGTCGCCTCAGGCGGTTTCGACGTGCGCGTGCGGAACGCTTCGCCGCTCGCGCGCGTATTGCACTGCGGTGAGACCTACACGCCGCTGGCTGGAGAGTTGGCCCTTGTGCGACGCCTTATAGCTGCCCGACGTTGGCGCCACGTCCCGATAATCTCTCCCAACCGCAACCGTGACATAACTGAGGCCGACCTCCCGCCCGTGGGTCGGATCGAAGGCCACCGCGACCGCTTCGGGGGCATTTTTCCCTCCCCCTCCGGGGGAGGGCAGGGTGGGTGCCGCCGGAACCAGCACATCAACCCAGGCATGCGTCCCGCCTTCACCCAGCAAATGCCCGGACACGTAGCGCGCCGGGAGCTCGCAGAGGCGGCAGAGCGCCAGCATGATGTGCGCGTAATCCTGGCAGACGCCCTGGCTCAGGGCAAGCGCCTGTGCCGCCGTGGTCTCCACCGAGGTGACGCCCGCCGCGTAGCTCATCGTCTCGTAGACCCAGCGATTGATGCGGCGCGCCAGCGGCAGTGCGTCCTCACCGGCCATGCGCAGGCTGGTGGCGACCGCGCGCAGCGCCTCGTCGGGTTGTGTCAGCGGCGATGGATCGAGATAGCGGCGATCGGTCAGCGCCGTCCCGGGCATGCGAAGTGGCCCAAGGGCGAAGCGCTCGACCACGATCCAAGCTTCGAAGTCGATCGCGGTTTCGACGAAGGGGACGTGGAGGTCGAGGACCACATTGCCGAAGACATCCCGGCGCTTGGCAACCGTCATCGGAGAGACCGAGACGTCTAGCTGGTGGCGCAGCCGCCGTTGGTCGCCATGACGCTTCGGCGGCAAGACGACGAGGTGATGATTCAGGTCCGCGATCGGCCCGGGGTACTCGTAGTGGAAGTTCTGGTGAATCAGGTACACCGAGCGCTGCACCCGACCCCAATCGATCTCCGTGTGATTGAGGAGGCCGAGCGACTTGATCTGCGACGAATCGAGGGCCACGATCGATGCATCGATGCGGGGCAGCCGTTCCTGCACTTCTAGGGAACCTCTTTCCTCTCCCCCACCGCGGCGGGAACGCGAGACGGTTGACTGGGGGGTTGGAGCTCATCTGCCCAAACCACGAATTTCCTCAAGTCCACCAGACCATAGGTGGTTACCATCGCCACGTCAAGCGCGTCGCGTCCTCGCCCGATCACGATGCGGCCGATGCGCGGGGTGTTGTTGCGCGGGTCGAAGGTGCGCCAGTGCCCGTCCACATACGCCTCGAACCAGGCGGCGAAGTCCATCTTTGCGTATGGTGGCGGCACGTCGATGTCAGGAAGATAGCCGAAAACGTAGCGCGCCGGGATGTTCAGCGCGCGGCAGAACGTGACGGCCAGGTGCGCGAGGTCGCGGCACACACCCACCCGCCGCTCGTATACGTCGAGTGCCGTGGTGAGCGGGTTGCTGGTCCCTAACTGGAAACGGACGTGATCATGGACCCAGTCACAGATCGCCTGGACACGGCCCCAGCCCGGCGGGATCGATCCGAACAGCTCCCAGGCGATGCTCGACAGCACGTCCGAGAGGCAGTAGCGGCTGGGCAGCGTATACACCAGCACCTCGTCGGGCAGCTGCTCGACCGGCACCTGCGGGGCGTCTGGCACGACCTCGTCAGGTCCACCGGGCACCTCGACCAGGGCGTCATAGCCGATCCGGAACGAGCCCGCCGGCATAGTGGTGCGGTAGCAGACGTTGCCATAGAGATCGCGGTAGTGATGGAGGGGAACGTCAGGCTCGCTTTCCCACGCCTGGCGCAGGACCCGGTGGGGGCCGTCGGCACGAGGCTGCATCTGAAGAACCGCCGGGGTGGGCACGGCAACCTCGAAACGGATTTGGCATCCAACGCGTACGCGCCTGGTCAATGGCTGCGTCACTGCTCGGCCCAACTTTCCCCTCCACCGCTTGCGGGGGAGGGTAGGGTGGGGGCCGTTATCCGGCGGATCACGACCTCGACCTCAGGCGTTTCCCCCGGCTCGGCCGCCACGAAGACGCCGTGCAGTGGGGCCGCGTCGTCGTAGTCGCGGCCAACAGCGGCCGAGACATGGTGATCACGAACGGTGGTCGCATAAGTTGGATCCAGCCCGACCCACTCGCCCTCCGGTGTGGCCACCTCTACCCAAGCGTGACTCTCCAGGGTCCCCAGGTCCTCGTCCGGGACCCAGTAGCCACTGACGTAGCGCGCAGGCCACCCGAGGTACCGGCATAACGCAAGCATGACATGGGCGAAATCCTGGCAGACGCCGACCCGTCGTTCGAGCACGTCGGCCACGCTGGTCATGACGCTGGTGGAGCCCTTCAGGTACGCGAGGTGCTCGGGCAGGCGGCGAGTCGCGAGGTACAGGGCCTCGCCATCGCCCGCGTGCACTTCCAGCGTGCGGGCCAGTTCGGCGACCGCGGGCAACCACGGCACGCGCGGACTGGAAAGGGCAAACTCGAGGGCCGGGTCGCGGGCCAGTCGTTCGCGCTCCCAGGGACGGTCGAGGTGAACCTCCTCTGTCGCCAGCACGCGCACCTCGCTGTGCGCGGTGATGACGAGTTCCAGATGCGGCGCCTCGACCGAGACCAACCAGACGGCGTTGCCAAAGTAGTCGACCGACGAGCTCAGCTCGGCGTCGGGACTCACCTCGAGGTGAAAGTGCTCCAGGCGCTGCGATCGTGTTTTTCGCGGCTGCAAGCGCACCTCGTTGCGGCTGCGCTGCGCCACCGCCGGATACCGATGGCGGCTCGAGTGCGCGATGGCATAGAGGTTCAGGCCGCTACCCACGTGTCTTTGACCCCACCACCCGCCGAGGAATTCACGAGCCAGGCCTCGGTGGTCGGCGCGACCCGCGTAAGGCCGCCCGGGACCACCCAGGGCGACGATCCCAGCAAGACGAACGGCCGCAGGTCGCAGCGACGCCATTCGATGGTGCCGTCGGTCATGAGGCAGGGCAGGCGCTCCAGATCGAGCGCCGGTTGCGCGATCAGACTTGCCGGCTCCGCCTCAACGGCGGCGGCGGTGGCCGCCCGTTCCTCGGCCGGCGCGATCGGGCCAAAGACGATCCCCTTCCCCCCACTGCCCTCGACCGGCTTGAAGACGAAATCCTCGAAGTGCGCGAGAGCGTGCCGGCGCTGCGCAGGATCGGTGAGATCCAGGGTGTACGGCTGCTCCAGCAGCGGTGGCTCGCCAAGGTAGTAGCGGACCATGTCGGGAACGTAGGGGAAGAGCGACTTGTCATCGGCGATGCTGCAGGTCGGTGCATTGGCGAGCCCTAGCTCGCCGTTGCGCCAGGCAGCGATCAAGCAGGGGACGCCAATCACGGACCCGCCGAACCCCGCCAGGGGGTCCAGGTAATCCGGCGAGAAGCGGTGGTAGATGGCGCTCACGGGATGACGCTCCGCGCCCTTTAGCCGCCAGACTCCGCGGTGACTGGCGAAAAGATCTTTTCCTGTGACGAGCGGAGCCTCCATCAGGCGCGCCAGCTCCTCGTGTTCGTAATAGGCGGCGTTGAGTGGACCCGGGCTGAGCACGACCAGCTCCCCATCCGACGGCGCCCGCTCGCGAAGCACCGCCCGCAGTCGTCGCGGGTAATCCTCGAGCCGCGCGGCACCGAAGGCCGGCATCGCCCGCCCCAGCACCCTGCGCGTCGCCCAGCGAGCGGCCAGTGCATAGCTGATGCCGGAGGGCACGCGCACGTTGTCCTCGAGGACCAGCCAGCGCCCATCGACTTTGACCAGGTCGATGCCGGCGACGGCAATCTGTCCGGGGCGCTGCGCCGCCGGACTGCTGGCGCCGCGCAGGTAGGACGCCGACCCGTAGACAAGGTGCGCCGGGATCCGCCCGGCCCGCAGGATGCGCTGCTGCCCGTAGACGTCCTGGATAAAGGCATCGAGGGCGAGCGTACGTTGCACCAGCGCGCGTTCGAGGGCGTGCCATTCGGCGGCAGCGAGGCGGCGCGGGAGAGGGTCGATGGGGATCGGTCGATGCAAGATTCCGCCATCGTCTTCGGGCACGCCAAAGGTGACGCCCCGTTCGGCGAACAGACGCGTCGCTTCCTGTGCCATAGCGGGATTGACACCAATCGCTCCATTTCCCTCCCCCGCTTGCGGGGGAGGGTAGGGTGGGGGCTGTGGACGCGTAGCGACCTGGGCCATGACCTCACTGTGAGGCTTGGAGAGCGGTGGGGTAACGTGCAGAACTCACAAGTTTCGCGGCCGAGCTTGTGCAGCCATGCCGATTAACGACCCCCACCCTACCCGCGGGGGAGGGAATTGAACCGGAGTCCCCCAAAAGTAGGGGGTCAGTATCTGAATAATCGTCCGCAGGCAACGGTTCTCGTTGTATGAGCACTGAGATTTCGACCGCGTCGACCGTCGATCACAAGATCAATCCACTGCCGCGCAACCTCGGCCTCGCCCTCGCCGTCATCGCGGTGGCCCAGTTGATGGTCGTCCTCGACGCCACCATCGTGAACATCGCCCTCCCTTCGATCCAGAAAGCATTGCAATTCAGCGCTACTGGCCTGGAATGGGTGATCAACGCCTACGCACTCACATTTGGGGGCTTGCTGCTCCTCGGCGGCCGGGCCGGTGACCTCTTCGGGCGGCGGCGGATGTTCACCGCCGGGATCGTGGTCTTCACCCTCGGCTCGCTGGCCGGTGGCTTTGCCACCAGCGCGACCTGGCTGATCATTGCCCGGGCGGCGCAGGGAATTGGTGCGGCAATCGTCGCGCCGACGGCACTGTCGCTGATTGCCGATACCTTTAGCGAGGGCCCGGACCGCAACCGGGCGCTCGGCGTGTATGGGGCGGTTGCCGGTGCCGGAGGCGCACTCGGGCTGCTTCTCGGAGGGGTGCTTACGAACTTTGCCTCCTGGCGATGGGTCCTATTCGTGAACGTGCCGATCGGCATCGTGCTCGCGATCGTGGCCCCGCGCGTGCTGGCCTCCTCGCACCGCCGGCCCGGCCGGCTCGACCTGCCCGGAGCGCTGACCGTGACGGGTGGAATGGTGAGTCTCGTTTACGGCTTGTCGCACGCCGCCACCTATGGCTGGACGGACATGGTGACGCTCATGGCGCTCGGGCTGGCGGTTTTGCTCCTGCTCGTGTTCGTGACCATCGAGTCGCGCAGCCGGCACGCGCTGATGCCGTTCACCATTTTCGCGCAGCGCAACCGCGATGGGGCCTACATGCTCTCTCTCGTCATCGGCGTGGCCGTCTTCGGCGTCTTCTTCTTCCTGACGCAGTTCGTGCAGAACATCCTGGGCTTCAGCCCGCTGGTCGCCGGCGTGGCGTTTCTCCCGTTGACCGCCGCCATCATCATCACGGCGCAGATCGTCGCTCGGCTGGTCGGCCGGTTCGGCCCGCGGCCCTTCATCACGATCGGCCCCTTGCTGGTCGCCACCGGCCTCTTCTGGCTTTCGCAGATCAATGACCAGACGAGCTACCTGACCGGTCTTGTCGGACCCATGCTGCTGATCGCCGTCGGGATGGGCAACATCTTCGTCCCGCTCACGCTGATGGCGGTCGCAGGGACCACTTCGGAAGAGTCTGGCCTCGCCTCGGCGCTCCTCAACGTCGGGCAGCAGATCGGTGGATCCATCGGCATCGCGCTCCTCGGGACGATTGCCGCGACGGCGACGAAGAATCAGCTGGCCGGCGTCATTCCGACGCATGCGGCGCTGAATCACGCGCTAGCAGCTGGCTACGGATCCGCATTCCTGGTCGCCGTGGGAATCGCGCTGCTGGGGTTTGTAACGGCCGTCCTCGTCTTCCGCGGAACCCGCAGTCCGCAGACCGCCGCCCGGCTCGCGGAAGAGACCGCGGCCTAAAGAAAGTTCCGGTAAAACGAGAAAGGGCCCCACGTTGGGACCCTTTCTGTCGTTTGCGGTGAGCCTACTGGCCCAGACCGCCCGAGATGTTGCAGAAGACGTTCTTGACCTGGTTGCCGAGGATGATCAGAACTACGATGACCACGACAGCGATCAAGACGAGGATAAGGGCGTACTCGACCATACCCTGCCCTTCCTCACGGTTGAGCAGATTGCGGATCTTGTTGTAGATGGTGCTAAACATTGGTGTCACCTCCTGTGAAAGAGACTGGGCTTAGTGTGGCATCCAGTCGTTCCCAGGAGGTCAAGGCGGTGAACCCGGTCTGCGCAGAAAAAGTGACGGACCAGTGAATGATGGGCCGTTCCTACCTGAAATTACGTAGGGCCATCCACCATCGGACGTCAGGTGCCCGGGCGGGGCTCAGTGCTGGTAGACGACCGCCCCGCCGCCCAGGCTCTCGACGGCATGGAAGTGAGCATCCAGCCAGCCGCGGAACCCGGGCACGCGGTCGAGGCGGGGGCCGTCGACCAGCACCCACCGAACGTCGTATCGCACACGGGCGGCCTCCAGGTCACCTACCGTGAGCAGTACGGCCTCAGTCCGCTGGCCCGAGGTGTCGACCAGCGACCCCGGCATGTCGCGGTCGGCTGCCGCAACCGCGTAGGCGTTGTCGCTGATCCAGAAGTCCCCCGGCCCGCTGGCCGCGCGGATCGCCGCCACCATTTCAGCGTCGTGAAGATCCGGGCGAAGGGCCACCCTTGCCTCGCTTACGGCAACTGCGGCGCCGGTGGCCGCGGTGACCAGCACCAGGGCGGCAGCCGCAACCAGGGCGCCCCGTCCCAGCTCGCCAAGATTCCCAAGGCCGACGGCCGCCGTCATCGCCAGCGCCGGCGACAACATCACCAGATGATGCGGAAACAGCGGCTGGTAAAGGAGCACGGCCAACACCGAAGCCAGGACCCACGCCAGGGGCATGACGATCGTGCGATCGCGGCGCAGCAGGGCGACGAGGGCGCCAAGGGCGGCGAGCACCTCTAACGGCAGTTCGCGCTGGACTAGCAGGAATCCGAGATTGCCATCAAGGCCTCCCTTCTCCGCCGCTCCCGCACGCAGATGCATCAACACCAACTGGTCGACGGCGGCACCCAGCGATGCCAGCGCTGGCAGCAGGATCACGAAAGATCCGAGCAGCCCGCCAGCGATCGCCGCTGCGACCAGCCGGCCGCGCCCGCGAGTCGCGCCGAGCAGGACCAGGGCGATCGGCACGAGGCTGACGGCGCCGAGCAATTTGATGCCCACGGCCAGCGCCAGCGTCAGCCCGGCACCGGCGGCGAGCAGTTCCCGCACTCGTCCATCGGCCCGGACGGCGGCGAGAGCGAGCGCAATGGCAACCGTGCTCAGCGCAACCGCCGGCCCATCGGCCTGCAAGACCACTGACTGGTGAAGGTAAACAGGGCTGGTTGCCGCCAGCACCAGGGCGAGCAGGCCAGCCAGGTCACCGGCCAGCAGCCGACTGACGACATACGTCGCGGCTAATCCGACCAGTCCGAAGAGGAGGACCCCGACCCGCAGACCCGTCAGCGAGTGCGCAAACCGATAGAACGGCAGAAAAGCGTAGTAAAACCCGGGCGGCTGCGAGGCAAAGACCGAGCTGAACAGCGGCTCACCGCGCGCGAGGGCACGAAGCGACTGCCAGTAAGAGCCCTCGTCGTCGCCAAGGGAGGCACGCAGGAGGATTGCCTCGGCCGCGACGAATCCGATGCCAACGAGGACGGCCGCCCACGCCGCCGACGCCCGCGGCCGCCACCCCATTCCCCAATGCTAGAAAAACCTACGCTGCCTCGACGGCCCGCCTGTAGACGAGGATCGCGATGCCATCGCCAACGGTCTTCGACTCGGCCAACTTCAGCATCTTCATGTCCTTCGTATCGCCGAAGAGGCGCTTGCCGCTTCCGAGGATGACGGGAAAAACCATCAGGTTCAGCTGGTCGACGAGATCACTCGCGATCAGCGTCTGCACCAGCCTGGCGCTGCCGCTGACGAGGATGTCTCCCTTCAGCCGCTGCTTGAGCTTTCTGACCTCATCCAGGACGTTGCCGCTGAGGATCGTCGAGTTGTTCCAGTCGGCCTTCTTGAGCGTCTGGGAGACGACGTACTTGGGCATGCTGTTGAATTTGGCCGAGAATGGGTCGCCACTCCTCGACGGCCAGGCCTCAGCAAAGCCCTCATAGGTCACTCGGCCCAACAACTGCGCCTCGGCGTTGTTGACCTCGTCGATCTTGAACCTGTCGCCCTCATCGCTTCGGGCGAACTTGAAGGTCCAGCCACCGTGTTTGGTGTGCTCGCTCCCGCCCGGATCCTCCATCACACCGTCGAGTGAGACGAACTCGGTTACAACGATCCTTCCCATGTGATTCTCCTTCTCCTTGCTGTTTGCGGCTTACCCTACTGACTCGTCGAACGAGAAGAAGCCAAATCGACACGAGCCCCCACCCACCCTCCCCGAACGTCTCAAACGCTCGCTTGGCA